>JAJDDH010000165.1 GCA_029260415.1 Phycisphaerales bacterium
CCTCGTCGAAGGCGACATGTTTGTCGAGGACGGCGACCTCCGCTTCTTCGACGAGAGCAACGCGACCATCATCGGGTCCAACACCGACATGACCTTCTCCAAGGACTTCGACAACGACGACACGGGCGTCCTGTTCTCCTGGGTCAGCGACGCCGGGACCGACATCCAGATGACCCTCGACGACGGCCCGGGCACCAACGGCGTCGACGCCGAGCTCACCGTCGACGGCGACGTGACCGCCAACGGGTTCGACTACGCCGAACTCTTCACCACCGGACAGCAGGGGCTCGAGCCGGGCGACCTGGTCGTAATGGCCCGCGGGCACGCCGACAGCATCCACCTGGCCAGCAGCGCCTACCAGGACCTGATCGTGGGCGTGGTCTCGACCGATCCCGGGTTCATCGCGGGCAACCCGATCCCCGATGAGGCCGAGGAGTGGCGCCGCAAGGCAATCGCCAGCAACGGAGGCGTCTCCCGCGCTATCGAGACCGAGTTCCGCCGCCAGCTCAGCGAGGCACGCGAACGCACCCGCCCCATCGCCCTGGCCGGGCGTGTGCCCGTCAAGGTGGACGCGTCCTACGGCGCCATCAAGGCGGGCGACCGCCTGACGTCCAGCAACACGCCCGGGCACGCCATGGTCCAGACCCAGTCCGGTCCCACCATCGGCATTGCCCTCGAGGACTTCAGCCAGGGCCAGGGCAAGATCACGCTGCTGGTCCAGCCCGGCTGGTTCGGCGGCGCCGCCCCGGCGCGGGCAACCGATACCCGCGACGCCCGTATCCTTGAGCTCGAGACCCGCCTGATGGCCCTCGAGGAAATCCTGCTGGGAGTGACCCCGTGAAGCACCTGACACGACGCGGATCCATTGTGTCTGCCCTTGCCCTCGCCTCCGTGGCGCTGGGCTCGGCGCCGGGCTCCTCGACTCAGCAGCCGGCGTCGCTGACCGGCAACGGGTTCACGCTCGCGGGCACGGCCCACGCCAGCCCCGCGACCGCGATCCTGTCCGCTGAGGGCCTGACCCTCGTGGGCACACTAAGCACCCGGGGTGTCAGCGCCGACGTCGCCGAACCGTTCGGCGTGCTCGACGCCCAGGACAAAGCCCGCTTCATGGCCCTGTTCAGCGCTGGCGATCTCAAGGCCGACCTTACCGAGCCCTGGGGACAGGTCGACTCGAGCGACCTGAGCGAGTTCGTCCGTCGCTACGAGACCGGTCAGCCCTAGCTGACCACCACCCTCGCATCACTCGCAGGGCGGGGCCTCCGGGCTCCGCCCTGTTTCGTTGAGGCCTTGGGATGGGCGGGGGGCCAAGAGCCGCCTGCCGGACTTGAACCGGCGACCGTTGGTTTACAAAACCAATGCTCTACCAACTGAGCTAAGGCGGCAGTCCGGGGAGCGTACCCCCGGGAAAGACAACGGCCCCGGGATCTCCCCGGGGCCGGTCTGATGTGGGCGATACAGGGCTCGAACCTGTGACCTCCAGTGTGTCATACTGGCGCGCTAGCCAACTGCGCCAATCGCCCAAAGTCCGCCGGCTCGTCTCCGACGGGCACGATTGTATCCACGCGCCAGCCCATCGACCAGCACCCGGACCACCTTGAGGGCGATCCGTCTCAGGGGCTCAGCTGCCCAGGATGACGATCTCAACCCGCCGCGAGTCCTTCTTCGTGGACTTGGAGTTCGCCGGACCGAACGCCGCGGAGTACACGCTGTCGTTGCTCACGCCCTTCTTCACCAGGTACTGCTCGACCGCCAACGCCCGCTCGGCAGACAGGTGCTCGTTCGAGCGCCACTTGCTCTTGCGGATCGGGTCCGAGTCCGTGTACCCCTCGATGCGGATCTTCTGCCCCGGGTACTTGCTCTGGATCACGCTCGCGACCCGGTCCAGCGACTGGCGGGCCGACGACTTGAGATCCACCCGACCCGAGTCGAAGAGCACGTCACCCTCGACGGCAACGACGATCTCGCCGCCCCCGCCAACACTGGTCGCCACGCCCGGGATCCCCTCGAACCCCGAGACCTGATTGACCGGTGTGACGTACTGACTCTGCGCCTGCTGCGACCGGGCCGTGTCGAGCTGCGACTGGTACATCGCCTGCTGCTGCGACAGCGCGTCCTGCTTGGAACGCTCGGCCGCATCGACCTGCTCGTTCGATTGACGCACCTTGTCCTGCAGCGTCGCGACGCGCTCACGGAGCTTGGTGTTCTCCTCAATCGCGGCGTTGTAGTCCGATTTCTTGACGCTCTTGCAGCCGCCCGCGATCAGTGTCCCGGCGCACAGCACACCAAGCAGCGCCGCCTTCGTAGTCCGTGTGGTCATCCTTGAACCTCCCAGATGTCGAATCTGTCCTCGAATCCGTTCGCGCGGGGCCTCGCCCGCTCTTGCCTGAGAATACCGCGCCCGCGCAGCACGTGCGCGTTCCACCGTATCCACAATCAATCGATCCGCCTGGCGTCAGGGTAGATTCAGCGGGCCCGAAGCCCCGCCCAGGCGCCCCAGCAGCATCTCGACCCACGGCTTGCCCAGCAGCACCATCAGCGTCGCGATCGCCAGGAACGGGCCGTAGGGCATCGCCCGCTTGAACCCGCCCCCCACCAGAGCCCCCAGCAGTGCCCAGGCGACCCCCACGAACGCCGCGCCGAAGAACGCGATCACCGGGTCGATCCACCCCAGGCACGCGCCCACAGCTGCCATCAGGTGCACGTCGCCCAACCCCATCGCCTCTTTGCCAAACGCGATCGAGCCCAGGATCCGCACCGCCCACACCACCCCGCCGCCCGCCAGGGCCCCCAGCAGCGAGCCGGCAAGCACCGTGAGCCACAGCGGGGCTGGCCCGGTCTGGGCCAGGGGCCCGCCCACCGGGTTGAGCAGCCAGGCGCCCACGATCGCAAGGCCCACCACGGGCGCCAGGAACGCCATCTCCTTGACCATCTCCCGACGCGCGTGCGGGTACTGGATCCACATCTCCGCCGCGGACTCGTCGTCCGTCTTAACGCTCGTCGCCGCCGACTCGCCCTCGCCCGGTTCGTGCGCCGCGTCGCCCGGCTCTTCAACCTGACGGGCCGCCAGTTCCTTCGCCTCCCACTCGTCGTAATCCGCGAAGCTCCTGCGGATCAGCCCGAAGGCGACCAGGGCGTTGGCGATGACCAGCCCGCTCACACCCCCAAGCGCCGCCCCGATCCACCGCCAGTCGTCCGTCGCGGGCGTGGTGATCGTCCACTGCCAGCCCTGCTCGGAAACCCAGCGGACGCCGTCGCCGGCGATCCACCTGCCGGGCGACATCTGCGCCAGCGTCCCGTGATTCAGCTCGAACCAGAGCGCGTGCCCCGTGTTCCCGATGATCCCAACCCCAAGCGGGACCCACGCCAGCACGAGCGGGATGGTGTATGTCTTGGCGTCCACGATTGTCATCGCCACCAGCGACCCGACGAGCACCAGCAGCACCACCATCGCGGGCCAGGTCAGCATCGGGAACGCGGCCCTGACGTCGTTCATCGCCCACTCGGGCCTGATCGACGCCCAGAAGCCCTCGCCCTCGGGCACGACGTACCACAGGCCCCAGAAGACCATGAACAGCAGCGCCACGATCGACTCGACGATCGGGTACTCGGGCGAGATCCTCGACTGGCAGAACCGGCACCGCCCCCGCAGGATGAGCCACCCGAAGATCGGGATGTTCTCCCGCCACGTCAGCTTCGTGTCGCACGACGGGCAGCGGGACGCGGGGGTCACCACGTTCATGTTCCGCGGCAGGCGGTACACGAGCACGTTGATCAGCGAGCCCACGCTGGCGCCGAACGCGCCGATGAACAGCAGCGTCGTGATCCGGGGCAGCCACATGTAAAAATCAGCCTTGGACATCAGGCCCCTTCATCGGCCCGATCGTCCCCCGCCCTGCGCTCTTGTTCGAGCTGATCGACCGAGAGCTGCTCGATCCGCTGCTCGACGTCATCGAGCACCGCCCGGCACCGCCCCAGCAGCGCGACCCCCTGCTCGTACGCCGAGATCGAGGCCTCCAGCCCGATCTCCCCCGACTCGATCCGCTCGACCAGCTCTTCCAGGCGCTCGACCGCCTGCTCGTAGGAGAGCTC
>JAJDDH010000166.1 GCA_029260415.1 Phycisphaerales bacterium
CGCCGATCGTGCCCGCCACGTGCGTGCCGTGCCCGTCGACAGGGTCGTCGGGATTACTGTCTCCGTCGTAGAAGTCCCAGCCCCGCGTGTCGTCGATGTAGCCGTTGCCGTCGTCGTCAACCCCGTTGCCGGGGATCTCACCGTTGTTCGACCAGATGTTGTCATCAAGATCGGGGTGTGACCACTGCACGCCGGAATCGATCACAGCAATCACGAAGCTCGCGTCACCGGTAAACGTATCCCAAGCCTCGGCGGCGTCGATATCAACGTCGAACACCCCGTTGACCCCGCGGATGTTCTGGCCCGTGTTGTCGGCGCCCCACTGCAGGTAGAAGTACGTGTCGTTGGGGGTCGCCTCGTGCCTGACGACGTAATCCGGCTCAGCGAACTCGACAAACGGGAGCTGACGCATCAGATCGACCGCCTGATCAACCGGCAGCGTCGTGGCGAGATGCAGCGTGCCCCGGTCGTCGAGCGGGCGGATGACACGAGCCGAAACTGCACGCATCGCCATCACGCCAAGGTCCGCGTCGCGGAACTTGACAATCATCTGCCCCGGCGCGTGCACCAGCCCGGCATCGTCCATCAGTAACTGCTTGGCAAGCCGAATCTCGGCGTCGGCGACGGCGGGCGCCATCTGGTTCATCTGACCCAAACTCGGCGCCGTAAGCCCTGCGAGCAGCGCGGCGGTGACACCCATCCGATCTCGACGGAAAGCCATCATTCAGAATCTCCTTCCATGTGCGATCCGCGCTCGCCAAGAGTTTGGCCGGGAGACACCCCGCGGAACACAGATCGCCGAGTGTAACGCGCCTGCCACAAAGCGCTGAGCGGATACTGTCCGAATTCAGCGCCCGCTCGCGCGTGCCCAGCTCGCGAACCCGGATTCTGGGCGTCTGGGGAACTTCTCCAGCAAACGCCGCCGGGGTCGTTCGGTCAGGCCCGCGAACGGAGCCGTGTTTGTCGTCGTGCTACTCTGATCCAGGACAGGCTGCGCAGCGGCGCCCGGACCGTGGGGTTGGTCCGCTCCGGTTTCTGCGCCCGGCAATCACGGCCGGTCCGAGCTCAGCGATCGGGCCCCGCGAACCGGACGCCCGCCAGATCGGCCACCTCCCGCTTCCAGCTCGTCAGGTCCGAGGGCGTAAAGCCCGAGAGCGAGTCGTGCCCGCACGCGCGCGCCATGACGCTCATGAGCGAGGCCGACGCCCAGAAGAACCGGTCCAGGCGCTTGGCGGACTCATCGACGATCAGGCGGGCCCGCAGGTGTTCCTTCTGGGTCGCGATGCCGACGGGGCAGTTGTTCGAGTTGCAGGCGCGCATGCCCAGGCAGCCGATCGCCTGGATCGCGGCGTTGGAGACCGCGACCGCGTCGGCGCCCAGGGCCATCGCCTTGACGAAGTCCGCCGGCGTGCGCAGCCCACCCGTCACCACCAGCGTGGTGTCCGGGCTCACGCGGTCGATGTGCCTGCGTGCCCGGGCGAGCGCGGGGATCGTGGGCACGGAGATGTTGTCGCGGAAGATCAGCGGCGCCGCCCCGGTGCCCCCGCCCCGACCGTCGAGGATGATGTACTCCGCCGACGCCTCGAGGGCGAAGTCGATGTCCGCCTCGATGTGCTGGGCGCTGAGCTTGAACCCGACGGGGATGCCGCCCGTGGCCTCGCGGACCTCGTCGGCGACGCGTCTGAAGTCCGCGGGAGTGTGCAGGTCCTTGAAGGTCGCGGGGCTGATGGCGGGCGTGCCGGGTTCGATGCCGCGCACGCGGGCGATGGTGATGTCGACCTTCTCGCCGGGCAGGTGCCCGCCGGTGCCCGTCTTGGCGCCCTGGCCCCCCTTGAAGTGGAACGCCTGGCACCGAGCGACCTTGTCCATGCTGAACCCGAACTTGGCCGACGCGAGCTCATAGAAGTACCGGCTGTTGGCGGCCTGCTCCCGGGGGAGCATGCCCCCCTCGCCCGAGCAGATGCCCGTGCCCGCCAGTTCCGCGCCGATCGCCAGCGCGGTCTTCGCCTCGCTCGACAGCGCCCCAAAGCTCATGTCGCTGACCAGCAGCGGGATCACGAGCGTCAGCGGCTTGGCGGCCCGCGCCCCGATCGTGACCTGCGTTGCAACGGGGTGATCGTCGAGCAGCGGCTTGGTCGCCATCTGCGCGGTGAGGATCTGCAGCTCGTCCCACGTGGGCAGGTCCTGGCGGGGCACGCCCATCGCGTCCGAGGGCCCGTGATGCCCGAACTTCTCGAGCCCGTGCTTGGCGAGGTTCTGGATCAGACCAACGTGCGGCTCCTCCGGGGTGCCGTGCACGTCCGCGTACGCGCCCAGGTACTCGTCGCGGTTGTATGGCTGCGGGTTGGCGTCCTCCCATTCCCGGATCTCGTCGGCGTCCACGACGACGGACCTCACGCCCCCGTGATCCTCGATCCAGGCGTTGAACCGGTGCAGCGCCTCTTCGTTGTTGTACTCGGAGACGCCCGTGTCCAGGCGGTAGTCCCAGCCGTGGACGCCGCAGATCAGGTTGTCCCCATCGACGTGCCCGTCGCCCATCAGCGCGCCCCGGTGCAGACAGCGCCCGTACAGCACGGAGACGCGGTCCTCGCCGTCCCGCTCGAACCGCGTGACAACGAGGTCTACATTGGCAACGAGGGCGTGAACCGGGCGGTCGCGGTCCAACTCCTCCCACCGGGCCACCGGGGTCTTGTTCATCGCAAGGTCTCCTGCACTCGGGCGCCAAATCGCCTGACGGGGCGACATTCACCGATGCTCGCAGGCTACTGCAAACCGGCGGGCACGCCTTGCGCTCCCGGGGACTTTCCGTGTTCCTGCGGGCGCCGACTGGAGCGGACCCCCGATGGCGGCGGTCCCGGCGGTCCGCCGCGCCGAGCCCGGGGCCCGCATGTGGGGGCCTCCTTCCCAGCACGCAGGTCCGGTGAATGTGCGCCGGTTGTGCGGCCTGGACCGTCTGTGCATGACGCCCCGGCGCCCGCGGCGTCGCCTTCTCGGGCTGCGGTGGCGGCCCGCACCCCCCGCTCCGATACCACCGGGGATTCTCTTGTCCGGGGGTTCTTTGATGGATATTCAGACCTACGAACTCGTGCTGCTCGGGGGCGCCCTCTCGGTGCTTGCCCTGCTGCTCCCCTGGAAGAAGCGACGCGCGCCGATCCCATGGACGGCGGTCAGCGTCAGCGGGATGGGCGTGATCGTCCTCGTTCTGCACGCGATGCGCCAGACCATCGCCAAGTTTGCGTCGGAGCCCGGGTCCTGGCTCGACCCCATGGCGGCCCAGTGGTCCACCTGGCGACTGGTGGAACTGGGCGGCATCGTGATCGTGGGCGTGGGCGTCGTCCTGCTCGCACAAACGGCCGAGCACGAGCGGGCCGACGCGAGCCGCAGGCGCCAGCTCGACGCACTCGCGCCCAATATCGATATCTCTGCCCCGCTGCTCAAGGCGCTGATCCAGACGGCCCAGGGCACCATGCTCCTGCTGACCAACCGGGCGGGCGCCAGCGAGCAGCCCCGCTTTCATGTCGCGTTCGTCGATGAATCCGGCGCGGGCGGGCAGGGTCGGCGCTTCGGCGCGGGACGCAAGCTGCTGACCGAGATCTACACGCCCTCGCTGGCCGAGGGCATCTACACCGCCGCCCACCGCGCCCTGACGACCAACAGCGTCGCCGAGTCCGAGTGCCAGTGCGCCGAGTCCGAGCGTTCGTACAAGTTCTCCGCCGCGGCACACGGGCAGTCCGTCATCGTCATGCTCGAAGACATCTCCGAGCGCCGCAAGGCCGAGGAGTCGCTCCGGCGCGTCGCGTACACCGACCCGGTCACCGGGCTGGCCAACCGCCCGATGCTCGAGAAGGCGCTCGAGTCGGCCATCGGCACGAGCCGCAACGAGACCGGCGACCGCTTCGCCGTGATCTACGTCGACTTTGACGGGTTCAAAAGCGTTAACGACATGCACGGGCACCACGTGGGCGATGCGCTGCTGGCGAGCATCGGCTCGCGCATCGCCGAGCTGCTGGGCGCCTTCGAGGGGCGATCGGCCGACGAGAACGTCGCGGCCCGATGGGGCGGCGACGAGTTCGTCATCCTGCTGGGCGAGTCACGCGTCAGCGAGGTGGACGCCTTCGCCCAGCGTCTTCTCGAGCTCCTCGGCCAGCCCCACCACATCGAGGGCGTCGAGGTCACCTCCACCGCCAGCATCGGCGTCGGCGTCCGCCGCGGGCAGTACGAGACCCATATGGCCGTCGTCCGCGACGCGGACTCCGCGATGAACGAGGCCACGCGCCTCGGGCGCAACCGCGTCATCAAGGGCGGGGAGAGCGCCGACACGTCAGGGCTGCAAGCGCGCAGGCGCGAGGACTGGCAGGACGACACCGCCGCTCCATCCGACGGGGCAGAGCGACAGGCGGGGTAACGAGCGATGGGGGCACAACTGAAGGACCAGGCCAACGGTGGCATGCCCGCGCACGCGGGGCTGAGCGAGGCGCTCCAGCGCGCCTGGTCCGCGTTCCAGATCTACGGCGACGATCACCCCTCGTTCGCCTCCGCCGCGGCGGACGTCGTGCACGCTGGGGAGGCGATCGACGACACCCAGCGACACCTCCTGCTGGATCCCGAGTCCCCCGAGCACGGGGGCGGGTGCAAGGACTCGCTCGCCCATGCCCTTTCCGCGCTGGACATCGGAGCCGTGCAACTCGGCGCTGGGCTCGACGCCTCCACCCTGGCCCTCGCGTTCTCAGAGATCCGCGCCGCCCGGGGCGCTGGAGTGAAGGGAGCGGGGCTGGCCGAGAGGGTGAGCGCCTGCTGCAACACCGCCGTCAAGCTCGTCCCGCTGAACTACGCGCGCCTCACGGAGCACGTCACGGGCGTCAGGCCCAACCCGCGCGCCGACCGCACCACGCGCCTCGGTGTTGGCGAGCTGCGCTCCGTGCTGTTGGGCGCCACAAGCCAGGGCGGGCAACGCGACGCCGCGGCGTGGATCGGGCGTGCGATCAGCCAGGGCGGGGCAGACGCCCAGTGCGTCTCCCAGAGCCTGCAGGAAGCCATCCGAGAGGCCCGGCGCACGGGCGGTGAGGCCTCCGATGACATCGGGCACATCCGCGGCGTGCTCGCCTCGCTCAGCCCGGAGATCCGCGCCGGACTCATCCAAGATCAGCAGGGCCCGGATCTCGATGCGATCTCCGAGCTCGCGGGCGTCATCCCCGTGATGGAGACGTGCGAGGCCCTCGCCAACGCCCAGCTCTCGCCAGACAGCATCTGCCACTCCACGCTGATGATGTTCCAACGCCTCGCGACGCTCTCGGCCGGGCGCGCCGCGGAACTCGGCCGGGTCGAGTCGCTCGCGGCGCTCGTCGTGGACGAGAGCGACGATTCACAGGAGGCCCGCGCCCTGCAGTCGCTCCGCAATCTCTGCCACGAAGCGCGGCGCGAGGAGTTCACGCCCAAGGAGTACCTCGAACGCCTGCACGAGATCAGCGCCGGGCAGATCGGCGTCGACGCCTCGGCCCCTGACTTCGAGTGGGAGTCAGACGCCCAGGAGCGTGTCCATGCCGCGGAGATCATCCTCGAGCTGATCGACGCGAACATTGGCGCTGAGCACCTCCGCGCCGGTCACCTCCGGGCCCTGGCCGGCGCCGTGCGCCACATCGCCTCGCTCGGACGCCCGGACCTGCTCAACCGCGTCGCGGACGCCTGCGCGTCGTACGCCCACCACCCGGATGACACCATCCGCGACGAGTGGTCGCAGCTCCAGGTGACGCTCGAGGACGATTCGACCCGGGCGATCGCGCTGTCCTCGGCCACCTCGGAGGACCTCTTTGAGTCCGGAGCCCAGCGCCTCGCCCAGCAGGGCGAGCGCGAGCTGATCCGCGTGCTGCTCACCGCGCACGCGCTCGGGCCGGGCGCCGCCGCGGCCCCCTGGATCGCCGACCGCCTCGCGAGCACTGGCCCCGCGCTCGGCGCTGAGATCGGCGCCATGCTCGAATCCAGCCCCGAGATGATCGAGGTGCTGCTGTCACTCATCAACGGCCTGGACCCCGACGCGGCCTTCGAAGCGATCCAGCCCGCGCTGCTCAACCACAAGGACGACGAGGCCCGACGGCGCGCGTACGCCGCGGCGTACACCCTGAGGCACCCCTGGCCGCGCGACCTGTGCCACGCGGCCGTCGTCGAGCCCGACGACCGCATCCGCGCCCTTGGCGTCGCGTACATCCTGCGCCGCTCACCCGTCGACCGGACGCCGCTGCTGACCGAGCGACTGCTGCACGCGCTGGGCGGGCCCGCGCCGACGTCTCAGGACCGCGCCATGATCATCGACTCGCTCGCCCGCGCGGACTCGGACGCGGCAAGGCAGGCGTTGACCCACGCGCTCATGGGCGCCTCGTGGAGGGCGTCCGGGACCAGCCCGGGGCTGGGCCGCGCACTGGCGCGGGGGGTGCGATCGAACCGGGCGGGTTCAGCCTCCAGCCTCGCGCTGCTGCTCTGGAGCATCAGCCCCAACCGCCTCATCGCGTCCGTCAGGAAGGTGAAGGGGGCCCCCGATGTCGGTTGACTCGATCGACAGCGCGCTCGTCGCGATCAACGCCGCGGTCGCCTGCCGCCGTCTCTACGGCGACGGTCACCCGGCCATCGACATGCACGCGCGACGCGCCGCCGAATCACTCAACGCCCTCGCGAAGGAGGCCTCCCCGCGCAGGATCGTCTTCCTTGAGGGCAGGGTCGTCTGCGACGGCGCTAGTCTGCCGTCGGGCAAGACACTGTGCGAGGGCGCTTTCGCACGCCTGGGCAGCGGTCTGCCCGACTGTCTCGAGCTGCGCGACGGCATCGGGATCGGCGCGGTCCAGAGCCTGATGTCCACCCTCGTCAGCGGCAGCCCCCTGGACGCCGGCAAGGCCCTCACGCTCTGCTGGGTGGACCAGGAGACCGACGCCTACACGCTCGGCCAGGGCCCGATCACCATCGATGACCCCGCCTTCCTCTCCCACGAGCTGCGGGGCCTGTGGGACCGGACCGCGATCGAGGGGCAGGCCCCGGTCAAGAGCATCGAGGCGCTCGCGGGCGACGTCGTCGCCGCGGTTTCCGCCGGCTCGGCGACCGTCCTGCCCATGGCGAACCTGAAAGACCACGACGAGTACACCTACGTCCACGCGATCAACGTCGGGGTGATGGCCTCCGCCCTCGCCCGCGCCGTGGGCCTCTCGCAGGACCGGGTCTTCGACATCACCTGCGCCGCGCTGCTGCACGACGTGGGCAAGAGCGCCATCTCGCTCGAGATCATCAACAAGACGGGCAAGCTCGACGACCACGAGCGGGCGCGGATGAACGATCACCCCGCGGAGGGCGCCGCGATCCTCGCCGCGTCCCCGGGCCTCGCGCCGGTCGCCGTCAGCGTCGCGTACGAGCACCACATGAAGCTTGACGGCGGGGGCTACCCCAAGACCCCCAAGGGCTGGAAGGTGTCGCTCGCCAGCCAGGTGGTTCACATCGCCGACGTGTTCGACGCCCTCCGCACGCACCGCCCGTACCGCAAGGCGATGCCGATGCACAAAGCGATCGCGATCCTCGAGCAAGACTCCGGCGTCGGCTACGACGCGGAGCTCTACCGCGTGTTTGTGGAGCACGTGCTGGAGTTCACGCCCAACACGAGCGACGAGCACACGCCCGAATCTCACGCGGCCTGACACCCAGCAGCGCCACCACGACAAGAAAGGGGCCCACGCTCAACAGCGCGGGCCCCGGTGTTGCACAAGATGCCGGCTCGGCTTACGGGCAGCCGGCGCCGAACGACGTCAGGAACGCGAGCACATCGGAGAAATCGACCGTCCGGAAGGGCGGGGCGATGTCACAGATCAGATCACCCTCGCTGAACGCGGTCAGGAAGCCGATCACGTCGGTGAAGTTGAGCACGCGGTTGCCGTCGTAGTCCGCCGGGCAGCTGACCTGACCCGAGAAGTACCGGCGAGACGTGCCCCACGCGTCCTGCGCGACCTCCACACCCATGTGACGACCCGGCAGGTCATCCGCGGGCGGGTGGATGCCACCCCAGATGCGCGAGAGTGACGTCTGGTCCGACGCGTCGCGGTAGGTCGCCCACTGCAGCGTGATGTTCTGGCTCGGGCCCTCCTCGAAGATGAGGAACTCGTTCTGCGGGCAGAAGAACTCGCCCACGCCGCCCGGGAAGAACTCGCTGCCCGTCATCCAGGTCATGAGCTCCGAGGCGCCCCGCGAGAACGTCGAGTGCCCCGAGACGTAGCCCGCGAACGGGGGCGTCACGAACGTCGGGCGCTGGTAGGGCCACCACTCTTCGATCAGGATCCAGTCCACGCCCGCTTCGTCGATCTCCGGATCGACGATGTAGTCCGGGCCGCGCCAGGCCTTGACGACGATCTTGCCCTCGTTGCCCGCCAGGTGCTCGTGGCGCTCGCCGGGCGCGGTGGTCGTCGAAGTGCACACCTCGATCAGCCCCGGGTACAGCGCGATGCCGTCGGGGTCAAAGCTCGCCTGGCCCATGTCGGAACTCTGTCCCTGGTCGCCCATGTAGCGGATGGCGCTGATCGGACGCAGGTAGTCGTACCAGCCCTTGCAGCCCCAGGCAGTCACCGCGACGTCGTGCATCATGCCGCCGAGCATCAGGTACGCCTTCACGTCCCACTCGAGATCGGGGAGGATCGGGCCCTCGCCGCCGAATCGCTTCTCGAACAGCGGGTGGTCGTTGACGTAGTTGAGGATCGAGAACCAGTGCCCGGGAGGGGTCTCGGAGGCGGGGCCGTCGGCCCAGAACTCCGCGAGGATGCGGGCGTAGTCGCCGCGCGGCACGATCTGCGCCGGGTAGGGCGCCATGGTCACCGGGTTCATCGCCCAGCCCATGCCAGAGTCGCCGCCGTTGACGAAGTCGTAGTACGTCGCCCAGTCGTTGACGCCCGGCAGCGGGCTGTTGCCGAAGCTGGCGGGTGAGATGTCGATCATGACCCCGTCGCTCGGGTCCAGATGGCTCGACCACGAGACGACCATCTCGTTGCCCCAGCGGTAGTAGTCGTCGCCCACCCCGTTGAAGAACGGGGGGTCGCCCGGGTCGTGGTAGACGGGGTACGGGTCGCCGCCCCGTGAGTAGTTGATTTTGTCCTCGTCATGCAGCGCGAAGCCCGCGACCTGTCCCCACTCGGGGCCGAGGAACTCGAGCGAGCCCAGCGGGATCGGGATGTCGTTCTGGTCCAGGAAGAACTCGATCGCCAGAGGCTGCCAGCGGTTCACGTCCGAGATGTCCGGGTTGCCCGGGAAGTCGGGGAACAGCGGCAGGTTCACGGCCTCGTAGAACAGGTTGTCGTAGTCGTTCGCTTCGTTGGCGCCGTCCGTCAGCCCGAACAGGATGACCGACGCGCCGATCCGGTTGCCCAGCGCCGCGGGCGTGTCGCCGATCGTCGTCGTCACCATCGGGTCGTACCCGAGCGATGCCATCTGCGCCTCGACCATCGGGAGGATCGCCGCCGCGCCCACCGAGGGCGTGAACCGCTGCACCAGGACCCGGTACATCGCGTAGCTGATCGCCTCGTTGCGGGCCGCCTCGACATCGACCGCGGTCTGGCGCTCGCTGTGGAAGACCTGGTCCGCCACGTCGTCGTACGCCGCCCACGCGTCCCACATCGCCGCCGACGTGTGGTACAGGTTCCGCGCGTGAACCGTCGGGCGGGCCTTGTCGTTGCGGATCGCCTCAAGAAGCACGTCGTTCCACTGGCGCGCGACCGAGTGCACGCCCCGCGGCGTCGCGGGCGTCACGCTGCCGTCGGCGTGGTGGGTGCGGTAGATGAACCCGGCCTCCTGGGCGCTGGCGGGCGTGGCCGCCACCCCCGAGAGCCCCAACGCGATCAGGCCGGCCGCGGCGATCGCCCCTGTGTGCTGTGTACCCGTCATGGATCAAATCCCCGTGTGTATCCCATCTCAACTCATCAGCCAGGGGGGTCCGAGAACCACCAAGGCCCTGCCGGCGCGCAGCGAACGTCGCGCAGAGTCCGGCCACCCGATCCTACCGCGCGATCCCCTCGATCCAAAGCCAATCTCACGCCCACGGCCCCTCCCGGGGCACGCCCCGACCCAAAAAGCCGAGAACCCCCTCCCGGCGGTCCGGGAAGGGGTTCGCGGCGTGTTCCCTCTGGACGACCCGGGTTAGGGGCAGCCCTCGCCGAACGCCTCGAGGAAGGCGATCAGGTCGGTGAAGTTGACGACACGGAACGGCGGGGCGATGTCACAGATCAGGTCCTGCTCCCCGAACGCCGTGATGAACGCGAGCACGTCCGTGAAGTTCAGGATGCGATCGCCCGAGTAGTCCGCCGGGCAGGAGATCTGCCCGCTGAAGTACCGACGCCCCTGCGCCATCGCGTCGGGCGCCAGCTTTGTACCGATGTGACGCCCGGGCAGATCGTCGGCAGGCGGGTGGATCCCGCCCCAGATCCGCGACTGCGAGCACTCGTCGGACGCGTCGATGTACTTGGCCCACTGCAGCTCACAGTCCACGCTGGGCCCGTCCTCGAACACGAGGAACTCGTTGGCCGGCGCCTCGAACACGCCCATCCCGCCCGGGAAGTACTCCGAGCCCGTCAGCATGGACAGCAGCTCCGCGGCGCACCGCGAGTACGTCGAGTGCCCGGAGTAGTACCCCGGGAATGGGGGCGAAACGAACGACGGACGCTGGTAGGGCCACCAGTTCTCCGCCAGGATCCAGCCCGTGCCCGCGACATCGACGTCCGGGTCCACGATGAAGTCCGGGCCGCGCCACGCCTTGATCGCGATGCTGCCCTCGCTGCCCGCCAGATGCTCGTGCTTCTGGCCCGCGGCCGTGGTCTCAGCGGTCACGACCTCGATGAAATCAGGGACCAGGTTCACGCCCAGCGGGTTGTAGCTGGGCATCTCCGGGTCCGAGCACTGCCCGCGATCAGCCATGTACCGGATGGCGCTGATCGGGCGGACGAAGTCGTACCAGCCCTTGGCGCCCCAGCAGGCGATCGCCGTGTCGTGCATCGCGCCGCCCAGCAGCAGGTAGGACTTCACGTCCCACTCGAGCTGGTCCAGCTCGGGGCCCTCGCCCATGAACTGGCGGTTCGAGAGCGGGTGGTCGTTGACGTAGTTGAGGAGCGTGAACCAGTGCCCGGGGGGCGTCTCGGAGGCGGGGCCGTCAGCCCAGAACTCCGCGAGGATGCGCCCGTAGTCGCCGCGCGGGACGATCTGGGGCTCGTAGGGCAGGCCCGTGACCGGGTTGACGTCGTAGCCCATGCTGACCGAGCCGCCGTTGACGCGGTCGTAGTACGTCTCCCAGCTATCAACCGGGGGAGGGGCGCCATAGTCGCCGATCGACGCGGGGGAGATGTCCCACATCACGCCGTCGGCCGGGTCGAGAAGGGCCGACCACATGGTCACCATCTCAAAGCCCCACTTGTAATATTCCTGCGTCTGGATGTCGCCCATCTGCGGGGGCGGTCCGGGGTCGTGGTACACCGGGTAGTCGAACCCACCGCGGGAGTAGACCGTCGCGTCCTCCTCGTGCAGCGAGAAGCCTTCGACGATGCCCCACTCCGGGCTCAGCGCGTTGAGCGAACCGAACGGCACCGGGTTGCCCGACTGATCGACAAAGAAGTCGATCGCCAGAGGCTGCCAGCGGTTGCAGTCGATGATCTCCGGGTTGCCCGGGAGGATCACGATCAGCGGCTCGTTGATCGGCTCGTAATACTCGTTCCCGTAGTTGTTCGCCTCGTTGGAGCCGTCGGCTTGCCCGTACGCGATGATCGACGCCGCGATCCGGTTGCCCAGCGCCGCGGGCGTGTCGCCCACGGTGGTATCGATGTTCTTGTCGTAGCCCAGCTCGAGCATCAGCGCGTCCAGGTCGGGCATGATCTCCGGCGCCCCGGGCGACGCCTGGAAGCGGTACCGCATCAGGCGGTACATCGCGTAGCTGATCGCCTCGGCACGGGCCGCGTCCACGTCCACCGCCGTCTGCTTCTCCTGATGCAGGACCTGGTCCTCGGGGCCGTTGCCGTAGGCCACCCACGCGTCCCACATCGCGGCGCCGCTGTGGTACAGGTTCCGCGCGTGCACCGTCGGGCGGGAGTTGTCACGCCGGATGGCGAACAGCAGCTCCTCGTTCCAGGTCCGCGCGATCGAGTGTGACTCCTCGCCGCGCCCGGGGACTTCTTCCCACGTGGCGTCGGGGCGCTGCACCTTGAATACGTACCGCCCCGGGCGGTGAATCTTCCCGCTCGCCGCGCCGTCCATGATTACCTGAGCCTGGGCCCCGTCGCCCGCGCTCAGCACGACGGCCAACGCACCGATCGCCCCGAGCTTCACCATGTTCCGGTTGTGTGTCATCGCCACATCTCTTTACTTGCTGGGTGTTGACAGGGCGATCACGACGCGACGCCCCCTGCGCAGACCGCGTCCCATGCGCACGCGGCTCCATGCATGCTAAACCATATATTCCGAAAGACATAGAAAATTCAGGAACCGGACAGGAACCAGAACCCTCCCCAAAGGGCGGCGTCCGGGAACGATGGCGGTCTCTGGGCTCAGGCGAGCCAAACCCGGATCAGGGGCAGCCAGTCCCGAAGGCGCCCAGGAAGGCGACAACGTCTGAGAAGTCGAACGTCCCCATCGGGGCCGCCAGGTCCGCCGCGGGCTCGCCCGCGGCGAAGGCGCTCAGGAAGGCCACCACGTCGGAGAAGTCCAGCGTACCGAACGGCTCGGCCAGATCCGCGATGCAGTCGGGCGCGTCCTCGCAGGTCAGCACGGTGACGTTCACGGCGTCCACGCCCGCCTCGACGACCGACCCCGAGCCCGTGTCGCTGGCCGTGAACCGCACCCGCACCTGGCTCGACGGCGAGGCGAAGCTGTCGTTGAGGGTGAAGCTCTTTGCGAACCACCCGCCGCCCGCCTCGGGGCCCGTGGGCCCGACCGTCTCGAGGTTCTGCCAGCTCGACCCGTTGTTGTTCGAGATCTCGACGACCATGATGTCCTCGTTGGCCGACCCGCCCGCGGTGTTGGAGAACCAGCGGGCGTAGCTCAGGACCGCCTGTCCGCCCGTCGCGTCCATCGCGGGGCTGGTGAGGGTGGTCGAGCCGCCGTCCACGTCGGAGTTGCCGTCCTGGTTGTCGGTCAGGTAGCACTGGCCCGAGCCGTCGTAATCGGTCGGGGGATCGCCCCGGTCGCCCCCGCCCGCGGGCACGCCCCGGTCCCACTGTCCGTCGCTTGCGTTGCCCGAGACGCCCCAGCCCATGTTGGTCTGGAAGTTGTCGTCAAAGTTCGTCGCGCTGTCGCTGGCGATGGGCGCCGAGAGCGTCGATCCCGGGAAGTCCGCGGGGATGGTGTACGTCTGCCCGCTGGTGGACATTACGCTAACCCAGAAGTTGGCGTCGGTCCCGCAATCGACCGAGGGGGTGGTGAAGCTCCAGGTCCCGTCGCCGTTGTCGCTGCCGACGACCTCGATCGCGGGCCCGCCCGCGATCACGTTGAGCTTCACTTCCGCCGGGTCCACGCTCTGGCCCAGCTCCTGAATCTTGATCGAGAGCTGCGCGCCGCCCTCGGGGGGGAACACGCCGGGCAGTTCGCCGTCCATGCTCACCAGCAGGCGGTCGCCCAGGGCGTCAACGTCGAGGATGAACAGCCCGCGCTCGATGTCGGAGACGATGACGTTGCCCGAGGGGAAGAACGGGTAGTTGCTCCAGGCGCCGTTGAACCCAAGCCCGTTGGAGCCCGGGTGCGTGTCGAAGTACCCGACCTCGACCGGGTTTGTGGGGTCCGTCGCGTTGAAGATCCGCAGACCCGTGCGGTAGTTGGACTCGAAGATCAGCTCGTCGCGCGTGTACAGGTTGTGGTCGATCGAGCCCAGCCCGGTCGTGAACGTCCCGGCCTGAAATGGGTTGTTGATGTCTGACACGTCGAGGATCCGTGTGGTCGTCGTGGAGACCTGCCCGCTGTCCTCGTCCAGCTCATCGTTGAGGTAGAAGTACCGCTTGTCGGGTGAGAGCCAGCCCTGGTGCGAGTAGCTGGGGGTGGAGTAGAACAGCGTCGAGACGGTAAAGAAGTTATTCGGGTTGGTGACGTCCACGATCCGCAGGCCCGTGCTCGTGAAGCCGCCGTCGAGACCCGAGTTGCAGAACGCGATCTCACGCCCCGCGAACGGGCCCTCGGAGTAACTGACCACCTGCGCGTCGTGGATGTAGAAGCTGGTCCACGCCTCGGCGATCTGCGGCGCCTCCGGGTTGTTCAGGTTCAGCTCCACCAGCCCGCCGTTGCCCACGTTCCCGCCCACGATGAACAAACGCCCCGAGTCCGGGTTGGCGACGATGTTGTGCGCCGTGGAGAACCCGCCCGCGTTGGAGTTGCCAACAAAGGTTACGTTCCCGTTGTCCACGTCCGACAGGTCCATGATCTGCACGCCCACGCCCGTCTGGTCGGAGACGCCGTAGGCGTACTCGCCGATGACCTTGACGTCGTGCCAGAGGCTCGCCGGGCCAGGGATGGTCGCGAGGACGACCGGGCTGGTCGGGTTGGTGATGTCCACGACGCCAAAGCCCGCCTCGAGCCCGAGGATCGCGTACTCACGCCCGCTGGGCGAGACGTACCCCCAGCAGTCGTTCGAATCCGCGTGGAAGCCCGCGAAGTTGTTGATCGGGATGTTGGCCAGCAGCGTCACGCCGCTCGCGTCGAACAGGCCCCGCTGATCCGCCCCGTCCACGCTCTGATCCGCCCGGTCGGCGCTCCAGATCGGCCCGAACACCGCCGGCATCTTGTCGGCCAGCTTCCGCCAGTCCTCGTCGTGCGCCAGGGCGCCCGTGCTCAGCCCGCCCAGCAGGCCCGCGGCGAGGAGGAGACGGATGGAATCGGACGTCCGAGAACCCTTGTACATACCAAACACCTTTCGTGGGGAGCGGCGCAGATCGCGAATTGGCAGCAAGACCCTGCCCGCGACTGCAGGCTACTACGCATACGCCCCTGCCGCCGAGGGGTTTCAGAGACAATCCTCGCTCCATCGAACTCGGGGGCTCAACGGGCCGAACAATCCCCGGCATGCGACTCCCCCTCCTTCTCCTCCCCCTCCTCACTGCGCAGGCGCCCCCACCCGCGCTCACGCCCCCCCCCGCGCCCGAGCGTCCCACGACCCGTCTACTCCTGCCCGACCTGGACGCGCACCCCCGCCTCGAGGTGAGCTGGACCACCGCCGAGGGTGAATCGATCCACCTCGAGGGCGACCGGGCGTACACGGGCGACGCCGGGCGCCTGCCCCTGGGCGAGAACGTCGAGGCCTTCGCCGCCATCGGGGGCACACGCCTGAGCAAGAGCGCCGGTCACCCCGACGGGCTCATCGTCCGCGCCGGGTTCTACAAGGCCGACATCTCCGCGCCCTTCTTCCGAGACCTGCGCGAGGGCGCCCGCGTCCGCGTCCGCTTCTCGGGCATCCGCGTCAACCAGCCCGCGGCGCCCCGCCTCGAGTCCGTCGTCCAACACCTCAAGTTCTCGCTCATCGACCTCGAAGAGTGCGCCATCCCCGACGACGCCTTCGAACAGTTCAACCTCTACAGCCAGACCGAGCTGCTCAACAACCGCATCACCCCGGGACAGGACGCCCGCCCGGGCGTGCTGGGCGCCTCGGACGTCTCCGCGCACGCGACCACCGAGCCCGATGGTTCGATCACGCTCGACGTGGAGTTCCCCTACGCGATCCTGCGTCACGTGCTCGACCCGTGGCACTCGGAGATCCCGGGCACGTTCGTCGAACCGATCCACTTCCACTTCGAGATCGAGCTGCTGCCCGTCGCGACGCTGCGCGCCATCGAGTCGGGCGAGCAGGTCTGGCCCCCGCCGCTGCGCGACCTGGACGAGTCGGACCAGCAGCCCCTGCCCGACGACTGACCGATGAGTCGCCTCAGCGCGCGATCCGCATGATCTGAACCCGGTCCGTCGCCCGCCCGGGCCCGACCATCCCGCCCACCACCATCCATCGCCCGTCCCCGATCGGGACCAGCCCCCGGTGGTCCATGCTCGCCGTCACGCCCACGGGCAGCGCTCCAACGCGAACCCCGCCCGATCCGGCGTCAACCACCAGCAGCTGCTCCAGCGGCGCGCACGCCTCCCCGTTGTACCCCGTCCCGCTGATGTTGTACGCCGTGTCGCTCCCGCCCAGCGCGAGGATGGCGCCGTCGTTGGCGCCCGTTGTCGAGCACGCCGCCCGGTAGGTCGCACGCCCCTCGTGCGCGTCGCGTTGTTCCCATACGATCCGGGTCGGGTCCGCCGGGTTGATCCTGCCAACCTGGACCGCCGAGGACATCTCGAACCCGTCCTTGCCCCGCGCGACCCCGTCCATGACGACGATCGTCTCGCCCGAGACCCCGCCGCTGTGCCCGAAGAGCGGTCGCCCGGGCAGGGGCGTCGCGCTCGCCCACACATCGCGCCGCGTGTCGTACAGCTGCACGTCACTGACGTTGTCGTTGCTGGGCCCGTGCCACCCGCTGATCAGCACGATGTACCGGTCGGCGTACACACCCGCGAGCGTGTCATCGACCTCGACGGGAACGCTCGCCAGCTCGGCATACGCGTCCGCGTCCGGGTCGTACCGAAGCAGCCGCTTCTCCGTCACCTCGTGCCCGTCGTCGAGCACGCTGTACCCGCCGAGGAGGTAGACCCTTCCCGCGACCGTCACGGCGCTGGCCCCGATCCGCGCCCGCCCGCCGTCCAGCGGGGCGTCGCCGATGCGTATCCAGGCGCGCGTCCCCGAGTCCAGGCGGAACGACGCGGGGGTGATCGTCTGCGGGTCGGTCGGGTCCGTGATGCCCATGAAGCAGTACACGCTCCAGGCGCCGTCGGGGTGGATGACCGACGTCACGGCGTTGTTGGTAATGGGTATGGGCAGGTCGGGCGCGTGCGCCGCGCACCCCGCCTGGAAGGCGAGCACGAGGCTGAGCACCGCAAAAAGGGCGGGTCGGAGCATCGACCCAGACTACCCGAGCCGGGGCGTGGGTCCACGCGGGCCTCTATCCTTATCTCGCGTGGACAAGCTCATCGGACAGCTCATCTTCTTCTTCACCGTCATCGACCCGATCGGCACGGTCCCCGTCTTCATCGCCGCGACCGCAGGCGTCCCCGAGCCCACCCGCCGCCTCGTGGCCATCCGAGCGGCGCTGATTTCCGCGGGCGTGCTGCTCGCCTGCATGGTCGTGGGCCAGCTCGTCTTCGAGCAGCTGGACATCGACTTCGCCGCCTTCCGCGTCGCGGGCGGGATCATCCTCTTCCTCTTCGCCCTGGACATGATCTTCGGGCAGAGCAAGCCCGAGCACGAGGTCGAAGAGGCGGAGAAGCACCTCAACGACAGCCTCGACGCGGCGGTCTACCCGCTGGCCATCCCCTCCATCGCCGGCCCCGGCGCGATCATGGCCGTCATCCTCCAGACCGACAACGACAAGTACTCGCTCACCCAGCAGTCGCTCACCGCGATGGTCGTCGCCATCGTGCTCGCGCTCACGCTTGTTGCGATGCTGCTCGCCTCCCGCATCCAGAGCCTCATCGGCGAGGTCGGCGCCAGCATCGTCAGCCGCGTCATGGGCCTGCTCTTCGCCGCCCTCGCCGCCGAGAGTGTGCTCTCGGGCATCCGCGAGTACTACTCGATCGGCGCCTGACCCGCGTTCAGGCGCGGGCCCGAACCTCGGGCATCGCCAGTGCGTGCTCGGCGCTGAACCCGTCCCAGCGAGAATCGGTCGAGATCGCCAGCTCAAGCTGTGCCAGGTAGTCTTCCCTCGGGATCTCGACACACCCCAGCCGTTCCAGGTGATCGTTCTGGAACTGCGTGTCCAGCAGCGTGAACCCGCGGGCGCGCAGGTGGGCGACCAGGTGAACCAGGCACACCTTGCTCGCGTCCGTCCCGCCCAGCCCCGGGCGTGAGAACATGCTCTCGCCCGCGAACAGCCCGCCCAGGTGCACGCCGTACAGGCCGCCCACGAGCGTGCGCGGCCCGTCGTTCTCGCGCGTCCACGCCTCGACCGAGTGCGCGTGCCCGCGCGCCCGCAGCGCGCTGTACGCCGCAACGATGCGCTCGTCGATCCACGTCTCGCCCCCGTCGCGCCCCGGGCGCGCCGCCGCGCAGGCTCGGATCACGCGCCCGAACGCCTCGTCGCTCGTGATCTCGAAGCACCCGGACCGCACCCGCTGCCGCAGCGAGCGCGAGACCCGCAGCCCGCCGGGCGCCAGCGGGATCACGCCCCGGGGGTCCGGGTCAAACCAGTGGATGTCGCCCCCGGGCTCCCCCATCGGGAACAGCCCCTGGGCATAGGCCCCCAGCAGGGTGTCGCAGGCCTCGTCCATCGGATCGGGGGCGGGGGGTGTCGGCTCGGGGGGCATTGTGCTAAAATAGCCCATCGCAGGCATTTGAGGCGACATGCGGATGGACTGAAATCCGCCCGCAGAGATTCCCAACGATGGTGTGCCGCACCGCGGCGCCCTGGGAGGACACGACATGGAAACCCTGATCCACGATCTCATCGCCGACGAAGACCGTCTGATCCTCGTGGTGGGGGGCGCCATCGCGATCATCTGGATCGTGGTCGGCACCGTCGGGAAGGTGTTCACCAATGTCAGCCGCGAGCGCACAAAGCGTGAGATCGCGGCGTACATTGCCGAGGGTTCGATCTCGCCCGAGCAGGGTGAGCGACTCGTCAAGGCCGACCGCCCGCGCGGCTGCTGCTAGTGGGGATATCCATTGAACGACATTGACCGTGACACCCTGGCGCTGTTCATCCCGATCCTCGCCGTGGGCGGGGGGCTCCTCCTGGGCGCCCTCGCGATCTTCATGGGCCTGCTCCGGAAGATCAGCAAAGAGAAGCAGATGGAAGAGTCGCGCCGAGAGATCGCCGCCTACGTCGCCGAGGGCTCGATGACGCCCGACGACGCCGAGCGCATCCTCAAGGCCTAGTCCCGAAGGACTAGTCCTTAAGGTGCCGTTCCCAGACTCATCAGCCACACCCGCAGCGTCTCGGCGACGCTCCACGCCTGCGCCGGGCACCCGTCCGGCTCGCGCGGCGCGTCGGGCGCATCGTCCCCATCAAAGATCTCCGGCAGCTGACCGGGCGACCAGCCCGCGTCCAGCCACGCGATCAGCGGGCGCAGCGCGTCGCCCGCTTCCGCCCTTGACGCCCCGCTGAACCCGTCCACCCGCATCACCGCCTCGGCGTACGGGCCCAGCAGCCAGGGCCAGACCGTCCCGTTGTGGTACGCCGCGTCGCGCGCCATCAGGTCGCCCTCGTAGCGCCCCCGGTACTCGGGGTCGTCCGGGTCGAGCGTGCGCAGGCCCACAGGCGTGAGCAAGCGCTCACGAACGACCCGAACCACGTCGCGACGCTGGGTCGCGCTCAGCGGCGAGTGCGGCAGGCTGGCCGCAAAAATCTGGTTCGAGCGCACGCTCTCGTCGGGCGCCCACCCGCCCGCCTGCCCGGGCGTGAGATGATCGACCAGCCCGGATCTAATGCGCACAAACATCGCGTTGAACGACTCGCCCGCACGCGCCGAGAGCGCCAGAAGTCGATCGCTCGCGGCGCTGTCCGATTCACGCAGCGCCTCGCCCAGCGACACCAGCGCGTTGTACCACAGCGCGTTGATCTCCACGGCTTTCCCGTGCCTGGGTGTGAACGTGATCCCGCCCCGCTGCGCGTCCATCCACGTCAGCTGCGTCGTCTCGTTGCCCGCCGCGATCAGCCCGTCGCCCGGGTCCATCCCGATCTCGTAGTCCGTGCCCCGCTTGTAGGACGCGATCACGTCCAGGCACGCGGGGACCAGCCCGTCAAAGCCCGCCCGGTCGCCCGACGTCCGCAGGTACTCGCAGCACGCGTGCACAAACCAGAGCGACGCGTCCACCGTGTTGTAGTGGTTGTCGCCCGCGTAATCGTCGAAGCGGTTGGGGATCAGCCCGTTGCGCCGCGCGCCCGCGAACGTCCGCAGCACGCCCAGTGCCTCGTCGAACCGGTCGGTGACCAGCAGCAGCCCGGGCAGCGAGATCATCGCGTCGCGCCCCCAGTCGCTGAACCACGGGTACCCCGCGATCACGCTCACGCCCTCGCCCGCGCCGCCGCGCTGCACGACGAACTGATCGCCCGCGACGACCAGACGCGCGAGCGTGCGTCGATCGCCCTTGCCCAAGTTCTCCGGCGCCCTGGCGCTGGCCGCCCGCACCAGCGCCGCCAGCCGCTCCGCCTGCGCCACGCGGTCCGCATCGATGGTGGGCAGCTCCAGCGCGTCGTTCGACGCCCAGAGCGTGATCGTCCGCCCCGCCCGCCCGTCGCCCGCCGCGTGGGCGATGCCCGGGCAGTACAGGTCCTCCCGGTCCTCCAGCCCTCGCTTGCGCTCCCAGGCGTACAGCACGTCCCGCCAGCGCTCGGGCCCGTGCGCAAACCGCGCGCCCTCACCCCAGAGCTGGACGCCCCGCTCGCCAGCGTGCGCCACAACCCGCCCGTCGCTGACGCGCGACCGGAACCGCCCGTCGAACGCGCTCGGGTCGATGACCTGGTGGAAGCCGCGCAGCGCCAGCAGCGGGCGCAGCTCGACGCGCCACGCGACGCCCTCGCCCCCGATCGTGTACCGGATCGCGCACGCGTTGCGTCGCTCGAACAGGTGCAGCGACTTGGTGATGTCCACGCTCCGCCCGTCCGCGAGATCCACACGGTACGTCCACGCGCAGCCCGCGCCCACCTCGAAGCCCACGAGCTCGGGCAGGTCCTCGGACCGGTCCCCGCCGGTCGTGAAGTGCAAGGGGGTCAGGCAGACGCGCCGCTCGCTGGGGCCGCCCTCGTTGAGAATCAACGTCTCGTGGACCTGCGTGAGCCCGACCGCCCGCTCGACCGGCGGGCGCTCGGCGCTGACGAGCAGCCCGTGGTACCGCCTCGTGGGCGTGCCCAGCACGCTGCCCATCGCGTACCCGCCCAGGGCGTTGGTCAGCGTCCACTCCTTCCAGAGCGGCGGGGGGGCACAGCGCAGCTGAGCGCCCGAGAGTGTCAGGGGCGCGAGGGTCTCGTTTGATCGGGCGACGGCGTCCATGGGCCAAGGCTAACACGCTCCGGCGCCCGCATCCTGCCCGCGTGCCGACACTTGTCGCCCGGGCGAGTTGACTCCCCACCGGACCCCTGCGACACTCTTTCATGGCGACCCTCCCAACCTCATCTGACAGCCAGGCCAACCCCGGCCCGAGTGCAGCCCAGAGCCGCGCGCCCGGGACCCGGGCGGACACCAGCGCGCCCCCCCAGCCCACCATCCCGGACCCCAAAATCGTCTCCGATGGGATCACCTTCGACGACGTGCTGCTCATCCCCGCGCGCTCGGGCGTCATGCCCAGCGACGCGGACACCTCCACGCGCCTGACCAGTACCATCCGCATCAACATCCCGCTGATCTCCGCGCCGATGGACACCGTGACCGAGTCCGCCATCGCCATCGCCCTGGCCCAGGAGGGCGGCATCGGGATCATCCACAAAAACCTCTCCATCGACGCCCAGGCCCGAGAGGTCGCCAAGGTCAAACGCTCGGCCAACGGCGTCATCACCGACCCCGTCACCCTCGGGCCCGACGACACCGTCGCCCGCGCCCACGAGCTCATGGCCCAGCACAACGTCTCGGGCTTCCCCATCACCGACGACGGCGCCTCCGTCCTCCGCTCCAAGGGCAGGGTCCTGGGCATCCTCACCCGGCGCGACCTCAAGTTCGTCGGCTCCGAGTCCACCCCCATCCGCGACATCATGACCGCCTCGGGCCTGATCATCGCCCCGCCCGACACCTCGCTGCAGCAGGCCGAGGAGATCCTCAGCCGCAACAAGGTCGAGAAGCTCCTGCTCGTCGATGACGCGGGCGCCCTGGCGGGCCTGATCACCATGCGCGACATCGAGCGCGCCAGCCGCTTCCCGCGCGCGTGCACCGAGTCACGCGGGCGCCTGCGCTGCGGCGCCGCGATCGGCCCGGGGCAGTTCGACCGCCTCGAGGCCCTGCTGGCCGCGGAGGTCGATGTCATCACCGTCGACACCGCCCACGGGCACTCCGAGAACGTCATCGAGACCGTCCGCAAGATCAAGGCGAGCTACGCGATCGACGTCATCGCGGGCAACATCGCGACGGCCCAGGCCGCCCAGGACCTGATCGAGGCGGGCGCCGACGCGGTCAAGGTCGGCATCGGGCCCGGCTCGATCTGCACGACCCGCGTCGTCACGGGCGTGGGCATGCCGCAGATCACCGCCATCATGAACGCGGTCGAGGGCGTGCGCCGCTCGGGTCGCGACGTGCCCGTGATCGCCGACGGCGGGGTCCGCCTCTCGGGCGACATCGCCAAGGCCCTGGCCGCGGGCGCCGACTCGGTGATGATGGGCTCGCTGTTCGCCGGGCTCGACGAGTCCCCGGGCGAGATGGTCATCTCGGGCGGGCGGCGTTTCAAGGCCTATCGCGGCATGGGCTCCGAGGGCGCGATGAACGCGGGCAGCGCCGACCGCTACCGCCAGGCGGACAAGCTGGGCTCCGACGGCAAGGCCGTCGTGAAGTTCGTTCCCGAGGGCGTCGAGGGGCTGGTGCCCTACCGGGGCTCGCTCGCGGAGTTCGCCTACCAGCTCGTCGGGGGCCTGCGGGCCGCGATGGGCTACTGCGGCTGCCCGACCATCGACCGCTTCCGCGCCGAAGCCCGCTTCACCCGCGTCAGCGGCGCCACGATGGTCGAGAACCACCCCCACGACATCCGCATCACCAAGGAATCGCCCAACTACACTTGGGAGCACCCGGGCGACTGATCGCCCGCAGCGGAGAGACGGATGCTGGGTCTGCGAAAGAAGAAAGCCGCCGCGAGCGTGCCCTGTGAGGCGCCCGCGCCTGCGGTCCTGGACGCCCGGGGCAACGAGCTGCTCCGCCTGCCCGAGCCCGGCGCGGCGATGCTGCCCAGCTCGCTCGCGTTCTCGCTCTACAAAGCGGGCAGCACGCTCCTGAGCAAGGTGCTCGAGGACCTCGCCCCCCACGCGGGCGTGCGGGCGTACAACCTGGAGAAGGAGCTCTTCCGCCTGGGCATCGAGCACCGCGACCTGCCCAAGAGCGTCGCGGGGGTATTCCGGGAGCGCGGGTACTGCTACACCGTCTTCCGGTCGATGCCCTTTGCCTACGAGATCCCGATCTTCGAGAACGCGCCCAAGCTCCTGCTCGTGCGAGACCCGAGGGACATCCTCGTCTCGCACTACTTCTCGATGGGCAAGACCCACCCCACGCCGGGCGACGCGGTAAGCCAGAAGAAGCGCGAGCGCTTCGATCGCGAGCGCCAGATCGTGCAGACGACCACGGTCGACGAGCACGCGCTGCGCAAGGCGGAGCTGTTCCGCCGGTACTTCGCGGAGTACGACCGCCGCCTGCTCGCGCAGCCCAACCTCAGGATCGATCGGTACGAGGACATCGTCTTCAGCAAGCCCGACTGGGTCGACGCGATCTGCGGGCACCTGGGCTGGGAGATCGAAGTCGAAACTTGCGCCAGCGTCGCGCAGAAGCACGACATCGTCCCCGAGGACGAGCAGGGCAACCGTCACATCAGGCGCGTGCGCCCGGGCGACCACGTCGAGAAGCTCCGCCCCGAGACGATCGCGTCGCTCAACGAGACGTTCGCGCCCGTCCTTGAACGATACGGGTACGACCGATGAGCGGGGCGGCGCACGAGATCGGCGGGCAGGTGGAGTTGAGCGTGGACGGGTCCACGATCGCGACGCTCCCGCGCCCGAAGCACACACGCCCCAGCGTGCTCTCCTTCTCGCTGCCCAAGGCCGGCAGCGTGCTGCTCGAGAGCATCATGGCAGACCTGGCCCACCGGGCGGGGCTGGGCTACTTCAGCCTCGAGACCGTCCTCTTCGAGCGCGGCATCCCCGTTGATGACGCGCCCGCGGACGCGTCCAGGCTCTTCTTCCCGCACGGCTACTGCTACGGGGGCTTCCGCCGCCTGCCCAGCGCCTACGACATCCCCATCCTGGGCGACGCCAGGAAAGTTCTGCTGATCCGTGATCCGCGCGACATGCTCGTCTCGCTGTACTACTCGATCACGACGTCGCACCGCCCGCCGGGCACGGGGGCGGGTCAGGAGGCGCTCGATCGCTTCGAGCGCGATCGTGCGTCGGTCAGCCGGACCCCCATCGACGTGTTCATGAAGCTGCGGTCCGAGCGGTTCAGCAAGCTCTACCTCTCCTACGACCGGATCCTCGACGACCCGTTGCTCCGCGTGTACCGCTACGAAGACGTGCTCTACAAGAAACGCGACTGGGTGAAGAACATCTGCGACTGGTTCTCGTGGAGCGTGGGCAAGGGGGCGCGCCACGAGATCGCCGACGCCTACGACCAGATCCCCGGCAGCGAGAACCCGGGCCAGCACGTCCGGCGCGCCCACCCGGGCGATTACAAAGAAAAGCTCGACGACAAGACCATCGCCTTCCTCAACGAGCTGCTCGCCCCGATCCTGGACCGCCACGGGTACGAGCGGTAGAGCGGCGTCCACACCCCCGGGCGGATTCGTGCCCCGAACCCGAATACAGTTGAGCACCTTTAGGAGGCCGCCATGTTCCACTCGGGCAACCCCACGCTCAATAACTCGACCTTCGACGCCCCCGCCCGCTACGACGACCTGGCCGAGCGGGAGCGGAAGGCGACGACCATGACCGTCATGGGCACGGTCAACGCCACGGCGATCCTGCTGGGCGTGTGCGCCGGCGTCGCCGTCCTCTGCTGGCACTTCATCGGCAAGAACGCCGGGCTCGTCACCCCGATGTGGATGGGCGGCATGCTCGGCGGCCTTGTCCTCGCCCTGGTCATCTCCTTCAAGCCCCGGACCGCCCCCTTCCTCGCGCCGATCTACGCGGCCCTCGAGGGCGCCTTCCTCGCGGGCTTCAGCTACTTCGTCGCGGTCAAGTGGATCCCCCCGCTCGCGGACGGCTCGCCCGACACGGGCATCGTCTTCCAGGCCGTGGGCATCACCTTCGCCATCTTCGCGGGCATGCTCACGGGCTACTGGACCGGGCTCATCCGCGTCGGGCCCGTCGTCGCCAAGATCATGGTCACGGCGCTCATGGGCCTCGTGCTCTACGCCGTGTCGCTCTTCGTGCTCAACGGCCTCGTCGGCATGAACCTGCCAAACCTGTACTCGAGCGCCTCGCCCATGGGCATCGGCTTCACCGCCATCTGCCTCGGGCTCGCGTCGTTGTTCTTGATCCTCGACTTCCAGTTCATCGAGGAGGGCGCCAAGAGCGGCGCCCCCAAGCACATGGAGTGGTACGGCGCCTTCGGCCTGCTCGTCACCCTCGTCTGGATCTACGTCGAGGTCCTGCGCCTGCTCGCCAAGCTCCGCTCCAGCGACTGATCACCAGTCCGAGGGCGTGGGCGTGACGGGGCCCTCGCCCCGGATGCCGTCGATCTGCAGCAGCTCGAAGCGGGAGTCCACCCCCTCCTGCGCGTCGTTGTCGCTGACGAGGATCAGCAGGCGCCCGTCCTCGCCCACGTCGTTGCTCAGGCACATGCCCTCGTAGTTGGCCGCGGGCACGCCCAGGTCGCTCAGCGTCGCCAGTCGGTGCTTGATCGCGGGCTTGGTGGGCACGACCGCCAGCGGGTCAACGCCCGCGACGTTGTCGCTCGTGCGCACGTCCACGTGGTACAGGCGCCCGTCGAACCCGCCCTGCCCGTCCTCGTCACGCTCGAGCGCGATCAGGCGCCCCCGCTCCACGGCGATCAGCTCCACCAGCCCCAGCCGCTTCGGGTCGTCGTTCAGTGTCGTCGGGCCGAGCTCGTAGGCGAACTCGCCCGTGACCATCCGCGTCACCAGGTCGATCTCCAGGATCCGCACGCTCCCCGACCCGGCGTCCTGCATCAGCGGCTCCTCATTCGCGGCGTACGCGAACCGCCCGTCGGGCGTGACGCCCAGCGCCTCGAACCCCCGGTCGTGCGCGATGCCGTGGCTCTCCGAGGGCGCGAACTTCGAGGGCGTGAGCGCCAACTCCTCGCTCCCGCTGACCTGGTCATAAAGCAGCAGCGACGTCCCGATGCCCGTCTTGGCGTGCCCCTCGCTCGCCAGCAGGAACTGGCGCGAGAGGTTGGCCTCGCCCAGCAGACGCATCGACTCAGGGTCGAGCGTGTTGGGGGGGAACTCCTCGCCCGCGCTGTTGAGGAAGAAGTGCTGATCGACCCGACCGAGCGGGCGGAAACGGGGCTCGCCCGTCTCCGCGTCGGCGCCGAACTCGATGCGCATCAGCCCGTACCGCGGCGCCGCGGTCTCGCCCCGATCGCCAGAGACGACCACGTACCACCCGCGCCCGATGGGCTCGATCGCGGAGAGCTCGACAACCGGGATCGACGCGTGCTCGCCCCGCCCCCAGTCGTGGGGCATCGACGCCGAGTCGAGACGCTTGACGTGCCACTCGGGCCCGCCCAGACACGCGCCCGCCAGAACAACGCTCGCAATCAGACTCATGGCTGGACTCTCCCGATCCGCTCAGACGTTGAACAGGAAGTGGCACACGTCCGCGTCGCGCATGACGTACTCCTTGCCCACAACCCGCATCCGCCCGGCCTCCTTGATCGCCTTCTCGCTCTTGAACTCCATCAGGTCGTCCACTCCGTAGACCTCCACGCGGATGAACCCGCGTTCAAAGTCTGTGTGGATCACCCCCGCGGCCTGTGGGCCCTTGGTCCCCTTGGGGATCGTCCACGCCCGGATCTCCTTCGGGCCCGCGGTGTAGTAGCTCTGCAGCCCGAGCAGCTCGTACGCCGACCGGGCCAGCTTGTTGAGTGCGGGCTCGTCCATCCCCATGTCCGCGAGCATCTCCCGCTTGTCGTCCTCGTCCAGCTCGCTCAGCTCGGACTCGATCTTGGCGCACACCGGGACCATCTGCGAGCCCTC
>JAJDDH010000167.1 GCA_029260415.1 Phycisphaerales bacterium
GACGCCCCGGTCGCCGAAGACGTTGAGCACCAGCCCGAGCTTGCGTGAGTGCTTGATCCCCCAGCCCCCGGCCTGGCTGATCGGGTCGTAGCGGGCGGGCTCGGCTTGCGTGACGGCGTGCAGCTCCACCCGCTTGCGGAAGAACCAGGACCAGCGGACGAACAGGTGTTGATCCGTGACCAGGGTGGTCATGGTCAGGCGCGAGATCAACGCGGGCAGGGCGACGGCGCACGCGCCCCAGGCCAGCAGGAGGGTCAGCCAGGCGCCCGGTCCCGACGACAGCCCGACGACGAGGAAGATCAGCCCCAGGAGCACGGGCTCGACGTACATGATGACGCGGACGATCGGGTTCTGGCCCAGGCGCTGGGTCTCGGTGAAGCGGTCGGGCATTGGAGCGTCTCCAACCATCGTGCCGAGAGTACGATACGTGCGGATGAGCGATCAGAAGCCAATCTCAAGGATGCGGGGCATCGGGCGGTTCGTCGGGCACGTCTGGGGGGCGGTCCGCTCGCCAGCAACCGAGGGCGAGACGCTCGAGGTCCGGCGCGATGTGGAGCAGGAGGATCGCGAGGGCGTGATCTTGCGCCGGACGACGATTGAAGAGATCGAGATCAGGCCCGGCGCCACGGACGCCCGGGCCCAGGAGAACGACGCATGATGCGGACGACACTCAAGGTCTCCATGATGCTGCTCACGCTGGGCGCGGTCCTTGCGGCCAGCGGGTGCTTTCTGGACAACCGCGACGGTGACGGCGAGACCCGCAGCGGGCTCGTCCAGATCGGCGTCGTCAACGACACCAACATCACCATCCGCGCCAGCCTCCACGTGGGCGAGCACAGCCCGGGCGACCTGGGCGTCACCCCGCTTGCTGACGGCGAGCGCGTGACCATCACCCGCGGCACGGAGAAGGTCGCGGGCGTCAAGCGCCCCATCCGGGCGCTGTTCTCCAGAACCGAAGCCGACGAGCGGATTATCCGCCTGCGGGTCGAGGTCGTGACCGCGACGTGGACCGACCAGCGGGTGCGTTGGTACGAGCTGCTGGGCCCCGCGCCCGTGCGGGTGCAGGTGGTCCAGCCCGACCCGAAGAAGCCCCTGCTGATCGTGGCCCGCAGCGAGGAGGTCCCCATCGAGGAGATCCCCTACTCGCACTGGCCCGCGGAGGACCTGTGATGCGAAGCCTGCTGAGCGTTGCCTGCGTGTGTTCGTGTGCGATGTTGGGCGCCTGCTCGGGCGCGAGCCGGTCCGCGGCGGTGAGTGCCGTGAACCTGTCGGACACCAGTTTGCGGGTGAGCGCGACGCTCGACCCGGGGACGGGGGACCAGAGCGTGGGGCGTATGGATTTGGCGCCGGGCACGTCGGGCGGGTTCGCGCTGGCGATCCCGGAGGGCGGTTCGGACACGGGGGTGGAGTTCCGCCTGGAGCCGGTCTCGGGCGGGGCGCCGACGCTGATGCGCATGAGCCCGCCCGGGCCCTACCTGCTGCGGATCGTGGGCGTGGGGGGCACGCTGCAGCTCGAGCGGGAGACGGTGGAGGCCGCGGGGCGCGACAGCGACCTGGGCGTGCCGCCCGACCCGACGCGGAGCACGTGGGGCGGCGGGATCAGGCCCTGAGCCTGAAGATCGCGCGTGCCCCGCGAAGGGCCTCGGGCGACTCCTAGAATCGCGTTCGCCAGTTGCTCATGCCCTGCCGGAGGCGGTTTCAGCCATGCCCAAGAAGGTCTACGACACCACCAGCTTCCACGCCCTGTGCAAGCGGATCCCCACGGCGCCCTTCGGCGACCCCAAGGACCGGCACATCGTCGGCTACGACGAGTACGTCCGCACGGGGGGGTACGAGTCGCTCCGCAAGGCCCTGACGATGAAGCCTGACGAGGTCACGAGCGTCGTCAAGGACTCGGTCCTTCGCGGGCGCGGCGGGGCGGGGTTCCCGTGCGGGGTGAAGTGGACGTTCCTGCCCAAGCTTGAGGAGGGCAAGGACCCGGGCGAGCGGTACCTGGCGATCAACGCCGACGAGTCCGAGCCGGGCACGTTCAAGGACCGCCTGCTGATGGACTTCGATCCCCACCTCATGCTCGAGGGGATTGCGATCTGCATGTACGCGTGCCGGCTGACCAAGGCGTACGTCTTCATCCGCGGCGAGTACCACCACCAGGCGCACGTGCTCGAGAACGCGATCAAGGAGGCGTACGAGCACGGGATCTTCGGCGAACGGGGTCTGATCAACCAGGGCGGCAACGCCTCGCACGACGCCTTTGTCGCCGACTGCTACGTGCACCGCGGCGCGGGGGCGTATATCTGCGGCGAGGAGACGGCGCTGCTCGAGGCCATCGAGGGCAAGCGCGGCTGGCCGCGCATCAAGCCCCCATTCCCCGCGATCCAGGGCTTGTTTGGCAAGCCCACCATCATCAACAACGTCGAGACGCTGGCGCACCTGCCCAGCATCCTCGAGCACGGCAGCGCCTGGTTCTGCGACCAGGGCGTCGAGAGCTCCATCGGCGGCCCGCCCAGCTTCGGCACGAAGCTCATGGGCGTCTCCGGGCACGTCGAGAGGCCCGGCGTGTACGAGTTCGAGCTGGGCATGCCCATCAAGACGCTCGTCGAGGAGTTCTGCGGCGGCATCCGCGGGGGCAAGAAGTTCAAGGGCGCCATCCCCGGGGGCGTGTCCATGGGCATCCTCGGGCCCGACCAGTACGAGGCGGAGCTCGACTTCGACATCGGGCGCAAGTACAACGTGCTGGGGCTCGGGACGGCGTGCCCGACGGTGTTCGATGAGGACACGGACATGGTCGCGGTGGCGCGGAACATCGCGCGGTTCTACAAGCACGAGAGCTGCGGGCAGTGCACGCCGTGCCGCGAGGGCTCGGGGTGGCTGTACCAGCTGCTGAGCCGGATCGAAGAGGGCGACGCGCGGACGAAGGACCTGGACCTGGCGCTGGAGGTCGCGACGAGCATGGGCTCGATGCCCGGGACGACGATCTGCGGGCTGGCCGACGGGAACAACTGGGCGACGCGGACGATCATGAACAAGTACCGCAGCGAGTTTGAGGCGCGGGTCAGGCCGAGCCATGTCGCGGTGAAGATGACGGTGGGGGCGGCAACGGGAGACTGATCCAGGGCTATCGGAGCAGGAGAGCGGGCACCAGGGGGCGTCTGGCCCGATGGGTGTTGGCCTCGCCGAGAACCTCCGATACGATCTGGTCTCAAGCCGATCCACCATGGACGACACCGAAACATCCGAGCCGCCTGAGCCCAGCCCCGGGGACAACGCGATCCCTGGGGTGACGCTCGATCTTCTTGATCCCGATTCGAGGCTGACGCCCGCCCAGCGGGCGTGGGTGCTCGAGCACGCGCGCCGGGCGCTGGCGACGCTCTCTGCCCGGGGCGAGGTGCGGGTGAAGGTCGTGGGCGATTCGGAGATGGCCCTGGCCCACGAGCTGCACAAGAGCGTGCCGGGCACGACCGACGTGCTCACGTTCGATCTGGAGCCGGGCGACCCGGGGCTGCTCGACACGGACATGCTCGTGTGCGTCGACGAGGCGCAGCGCCAGGCGGAGCGACTGGCGCACACGACAGAGCGAGAGCTGCTGCTGTACATCGTCCACGGCGTGCTGCACTGCGTCGGGTACGACGACGTGGACGAGGCGGACGCCGCGCTGATGCACGCTCGCGAGGACGAGCTGCTCGAGGGCGTGGGCGTGGGCGTGACGTTCGCGCGCGGGGCGGGGGACGCCCGATGAGCGCGACGTGGTGGTTTGCCATCGGGCTCATCGCCCTGGTCTGCTCGGCGGTGCTCGCCTCGGTGCGGCAGTCGCTCCAGCGGATGTCCCGCGCCCGGTTCGAGGCGATCGCCGAGCGGACGGGCAAGGCGGGCGTGATCAGGCGGAGCGCGACGATCCTTGGTGACGTGGACGGGCACGCCGCGGCGATCGCGGTCCCGCGCGTGCTGTGCAGCCTGAGCGTGGCGCTGTCGTCGGTGATGTGGGTCGGCGCGCTGCGGGGCTCGGTGACGACCGACTGGCCCGCGGTCGGCATGGGCCTGGGCATGGGCGTGGTGCTGATCTGGGTGTTCTCGGTGGTCGTGCCCGTCGCGGTGGGCGAGCACGCGGGCGAGCGGGTGGCGCTGCTCGGGTCGCGCTCGATCCGGGCGTGGTACGTGCTGATGACGCCCGCCCGCGTGCTGGCGACGTTTCTTGACGAGGTGGTCCGCCGCCTGGCGGGGGGCGAGACCCTCGACGAGCACCAGGAGATCGAGGCGGAGCTGCTGTCGGCGGTCGAGGAGGGCGAGCGGGGCGGGCGCCTGGACGAGGTGGAGCGGGACATGATCGAGGCGGTGGTGGAG
>JAJDDH010000168.1 GCA_029260415.1 Phycisphaerales bacterium
GACGAGCTTCTTGATGTCGTCCTGCACCCAGCAGATGAGCCCGGCGTAGACGATGCCGATGATCGAGAGGACGGCGATCTCCGGGGCGTACTCGACGACGGCCGCGGGGGCCATCATGAGCGCGAAGCGGAAGATGCCGTAGGTGCCAAGCTTGAGCAGCACGCCCGCCAGGATGACCGAGCCCGCGGTCGGGGCCTCGGTGTGCGCCAGCGGGAGCCAGGTGTGCACCGGGAAGACGGGCACCTTGACGGCGAAGCCCGCGAGCAGCGCGCCCAGCATCAGCGCCTGCGAGCTGGCGGGCATCTGCACGGCGTACTGGGTGAGCGTTCCGATGTCGAGCGTCCACGCGCCGGACTGATCGGCGACCCACCAGACGAGGTAGACCAGGCCCGCGAGGGTGATGAGCGAGCCGGTGAAGGTGTAGAGGAAGAACTTGATCGACGCGTGCGCCCGGTTGGTGGAGCCGTACACGCGGATGAGGATGAACATGGGCAGGAGCGTGAACTCGAAGCAGGTGTAGAAGAGGACCAGATCGCGCGCGAGGAAGACGCCCAGCATGGCGGTCTGGAGGATGAGCAGCCAGCCGTAGTACAGCTTCAACCGCTCGCGGATGGAGGTGAAGCTGGCGAGCACGCAGACGGGCCCGAGGACCGTGGTCAGGGCGATGAGCAGCATCGAGACGCCGTCCACGCCCATCGAGAGCTTGAGCCCGAGCGCGTCGATCCATGTGATGGAAGCAACACCCTGGAAGACCTCCGCGTTGTCCCAGTCAAACCGACCGAGCACGGCAAGCGACGTCAGGAACGAGAGCATCGAGCCCACGAGCGCGAGCATCTTGGCGGACCTGGCGGGGCGGAAGACGATGATCGCCGCGAAGAGAAGCGGGAGGAGCATCGTCACCAGCAGCAGCGTCGCGACGGGGTTCATGAGGCGCCCCCGATCACGACGAGCACGATGATCAGCAGCACGACCACGCCCCCGACCATGCCCGCGGCGTATCCCTGCAGCTGGCCCGACTGGCTCGGGCGGAGCGCCGAGGCGAGCGCCCCGGGCAGCTTGGCCACGCCGTCGACGATGCCGTCAATGACAAACTTGTCGAAGAGATGGAACAGGTGGCTGAAGACGCGAAGGGGCGTCTGGAAGATGGCGATGTACAGCTCATCGACGTACCACTTGTCCTCCGCCCAGCGGGGGATGGGGCCGAAGAGCCTGGCGACGCTGTCCATGCGGCACTTGCCCGCCTCGGTGCGCCCGCCCAGAAAAAGGCCCTGCCAGCCGCGCGGGCCGTGCAGGATCGCGGCAAGCAGGATGCCCATCAGACCCACGACGCCCGAGACGTAGTACATGATCTTGTGCGGGTCCTGACCGAACAGCAGGCCCGTGTGGGCGCCCTCCTCGGCGTGCGCCACATCCGAGTGGTCGGCGTAGGGCGAGTGGTAGTACGCGCTCGAGTCGTGCACCATCGCGCCGACCCAGCCGTGCGAGTCCTTCTCGATGAAGTACAGCCCCGCGGCCAGGATCGAGCCGATCGCCAGGACCGCAAGCACCGTGTTGATCGCCCAGCCCGGGGGGTGCGGGTGGAAGTGCCCGTCGTGCCCGTGCGCGGCGATGTGGTGCGCGTCGGTCTCGTCGGTGTGCTCTTCGTCGGCGTGGTCGTCGTGGTGCTCGTCACCGGGCTCGGCGTGCTGCGGGCCCAGGAAGACGCGGAAGAAGACGCGGAAGGTGTAGTACGCCGTCAGCCCGGCGGTGCCGATCAGGATCCAGCCCAGGACCGAGTACCCGGGCGTGACGAACGCCTCGGCCAGGATCATGTCCTTGCTGAAGAAGCCCGCGGTAAACGCGAAGCCCGACAGGTTCAGGCAGCCCACGAGCATGCCGATGGCGACGATCCCCCACCCCTTCATCCAGGCGACGCCCGAGAGCTTCCGCAAATCGAGCTGCCCGGCGAACCCGTGCATCACGGCGCCGCAGCACAGGAACAGCAGCGCCTTGAAGAACGCGTGGGTCAGCACGTGGAAGGCGGCGCCCGTGGTCGTCAGCATGCCCAGGCCCGCGAACATGTACCCCAGCTGGCTCACGGTCGAGTACGCCATGATCCGCTTGATGTCGAACTGCGCCATCCCGATCGTCGCGGCCAAGAGCGCCGTGATCGTGCCCACCCAGGCGACGGTCGGCAGCGCGAACTCGCTGATCAGGAACAGCGGGTAGGCCCGGGCGATGAGGAACACGCCCGCGGTCACCATCGTCGCGGCGTGGATGAGGGCGCTGACCGGGGTCGGGCCCTCCATCGCGTCGGGCAGCCAGACGTACAGCGGGAACTGGGCGGACTTGCCGAACGCCCCCACCATCAGCAGCAGCGCGATGCCCTGGGCGGTCATCGGGATGTCCGACCAGCGGTGCTCGCTCGCGGCGGCCAGGTAGCCCTGGAGCTGCTCGCTGGCGAACAGCTCGGCGTACTGCAGCGTCCCGAAGTGGACGAACGTGAGGTAGATGCCCAGGGCCAGGCCCAGGTCGCCGATGCGGTTGACGATGAAGGCCTTCTTGGCCGCGGCGACCGCCTCGGGCTTCTTGTAGAAGTACCCGATGAGCAGGTACGAGCACAGCCCGACGCCCTCCCAGCCCAGGTAGAGCAGGACGAGGTTGTCGCCCATGACCAGGCAGGCCATGGAGAAGACGAACAGGTTGAACGCCGCGAAGAACCGGCAGTACGCCCGCCCGACGTCGTGGCTCATGTACTCGCTGGCGTAGAGCGCGATCAGTGTCGCCAGCCCCGTCACGAACAGCATCCAGAGGACGGTCAGCTTGTCGACGTAGAACGAGAAGTTCGCGGCCAGCGTCGTCGGGTGCGCCGGGTCGCCCCAGGCGAGGTTGATCCAGTCGAACAGGTGCACGACGAAGGGGGCGCCGTGGTTGAAGTCGTCGTAGTGCAGGAAGACCGCGAGCGTTAGCAGGAACGAGCCCGCGAGGCAGCCCACCGTCAGGAACGCGGGGAGCTTGGAGCGGACATCGAAGATCGCGCACACAGCGGCGATGACAACGCCCAGGATCGGCAGCATCGGGATCAGGGCGACCCAGGGCTGCGCGACGGGCGCCGCGCCGCCCCCGGCGTGGGCGGTGTCCGGGGCCAACGCGGGGACCGCGCTGGCGACGGACAGCAGGCTCGGGATGTCGATCAGGCTCGTCAACATCGTCTCCATCACCCGCTCATCTCGGCCCACTCCTCCGTGCTCAGCGACTCACGCTTGCGAAAGAGCAGGACAACCAGCGCCAGGCCCATCGCCGCCTCCGCGGCCGCGACGGTCAGCACGAAGATCACAAACGTCTGCCCGGTGTGGTTCAGGTGGAACCGGCTGAAAGCGATCAAGGCGATGCCCGAGGCCTGGAACATCAGCTCCGTGCACAGGAACATGATGATCAGGTTCCGACGGGTCATGAACCCGACGATGCCCAGGGCGAACATCGCCGCGGACAGGAAGAGGTAGTGCGCCAGCGTCAGGGCGCCCATCGCCTCGGGGTAGTCGGTCTGGGCCAGGGTCACAAGGCTGCTGATCATGACGCCTCCGTGCCGTGCAGGCGGCGGGCCTCGTGGGCCTTGGCGTCCTCGTCGATCTCGACCTGCCTGCGGCTGAGCACCGTCGCGCCCAGCATCGCCATGAGCAGGATCACGCCCGCGATCTCGATCGCCCCGGGATGATCCACGAGCAGGCTGGACCCCACCATCTCGGTGTTGGTCGCGGAGAGATCCTCGGGCCACTGCTCGGGGGTGAGCGAGCGGGTGGTGTTCGTCCGCGTGTTCTCGATGACGATGGTGCGGTGCTCGATGTTGACCGCGGCCTTGGACACGCCCTCGCCGCCCAGGCGACCGACGCGCTCGTCCTCCTCGAGCAGGCCCGCCTCGTCGAGGATGCGGTCGACCTTGATCGGCAGCGACTCGAGCACGAGCTGCTCGCGGGCCACGGGGTCGCTCCTGGGTGTGAGCGAGCCGAGCCCGTTGAACATCATGGTCGTCAGCACCGCGAGGAGCACGAAGCCCACGCCCGCGGCGATCATCGGCTCGCGCGCCTGGGCGTCGTAGTCCGCCTGCAGCTCCTCGTCGCCCTCGACGGGCGCCTGTGTCGCGAGCATGATCACGAACAGGTACGTGATCAGGATCGCGCCCGCGTAGATGATGATCAGCGCGAAGGCCATGAACTCCGCGGCCAGGATCACGTACACGCCGCTGGACGCGATGATCGTCAGGATGAAGTACAGCGCCGAGTACACCGGGCGCGGGTGCGTGATCATCCGCAGCGCGCTGCCCAGGGCGAGCGCGGCGAAGACGTAGAAGTAGACATTGGGGAGCTGGTCGTTGTCGTACGCCCTGAGGCTCAGCAGCAGGACGACCAGTCCCGCGGCGCCCGCGGCGAGGATCGCGCCGGGCACGCGCCAGCTCACGCCCCGGGTCGGGAGCGCCAGGGCCACGCCGACGGCTCCGAGAGCACAGGCGATGTACAGGGCCAGCGGGCTGATGAGGGCGTCCACAGAGGCTTCCCGGCAGGCGCCGACGCCCTCAGATCGGGCGCGCGGCGGGTTCGTCCATGGCCGCCCTCGGGTCCAAACCCGACGAGACGCACACGGGCGATGAGGATAGATCGCCCCGGCTGACCCTTCAACAAATCACGACGTTTGGATCCGCCTCCAGATACCATCAGCCCCCATGCCCGACACCCCGGACACCCCCCCACGCCCAGCAGCGACCGGCGCTCGAGCCAGAATCCCCAACGCGCTGACGATCCTGCGTCTGGTGCTCGCGGGGGTGTTCTTTGGGCTGCTGGAGGTTGGCCTGCGGGGCGTGGACCCGTGGAATGAGCCCGATGACCGGCGGACGATCGTGCTGTTCGTGGCGCTGGGGCTGTTTGTCGTGGCCGCAGTCACAGACGCCCTGGACGGATACTTCGCGCGTAAGTGGAACGCCATCAGCAAGTTCGGTCGCGTCATGGACCCGTTCGCCGACAAGATCCTGGTCCTGGGCGCGTTCGCCTACCTCGCGGCGCCCGCGTTCAGCATTCCTGGCGTGCACGAGGTCCCGGACCAGCAGGTCTCGGGCGTGGCGCCGTGGATGGTCGTGCTGATCCTCGCCCGCGAGCTGCTGGTCACCTCGATCCGGGGGCTGTTTGAATCGCAGGGCGTGGATTTCTCCGCCGATCTGGCGGGGAAGCTCAAGATGATCCTCCAGTCGCTGGTGATCCCGGTCGTGCTGCTGCTGCTGGCGATCGCGGATGTCTCGCCCGGCGAGCCGGCGAGGTGGGTGATCGACATCGCGATCTGGCTGACGGTGCTCGTGACGCTCGCTTCGTGCGCTCCGTACATCCTCAAGGGGATCAGCTCCGGGCGTGGCCTGATCCACACCCCCTGATCCCGCGGGCGTGCACGGACATAGAGTGAGCCCATGAGCGCAGAGACCCATCGCGACGACGCCCAGACCTGGGCCGGCTTTCAGCTGCTGACCGTGTTCGGGCTCGGGCATCTGCGCCCGGCCTCGGGGACCTGGGGCTCGCTGCCCCCGGTGCTGCTGGCGGGGGCATTGGTCGCGGTCGGGGCGGGCGCGCCCGTGTGGTACGCCCTGCTGATCGGGATGCTGCTGCTCTTCGCGGGCGCGTGCGTCGTGCTGGGGGACCACGCGGAGGCCCGCTGGGGCAAGGACCCGTCCAACGTGGTTGCCGACGAGGTCGCGGGGATGTGCGTCACCCTGCTGCTGGCTCCTCCGGCGCTGCTGATGGACCCGGCGCGGGCGCCGATCGCGCTGCTCGCGGCGTTCCTGCTCTTCCGCTGCTTCGACGTCTTCAAGGAAATTGCCCCGCCGGCACGGGGAATTCAGCGGGTGCGCGGCGGCTGGGGTGTGCTGCTCGACGACCTGATCTCGGGCGTGTACGCGGCGGGCGCGCTCTGGCTGATCAGCGGTCTGCTGATCTTGATGAGAAGCTAGGCAAGCGCAGAGCCGGCGTTTCTGTCGGTATGGCGCGAATATGCGCTCAACCCCAGAAAATGCGGACCTTCCTCTCGCGGGGGAAGGTCGCTCACGCTACAACTGAAAAAGAACGAGCGAGCTGCCAGCCGCGAGGAAACGCTTGAGCAGCCCGCCCGTCCGGTTCCCGATCCTTGCGGATCGGGAGGGGGGGAGTGTTGTTGTCAGCGAGCGACGGTTCGCCCGTGCCCTGACTGCCCACCGGGCAATCTGAGGCAATCTGAGGCAATCTCGCCGTCTGAGCTTTGGCTCAGCGGGGAACTGTCTGTGCGCCATCCGTGGCGGTCCAACGCATGGCGCGGTTGTGGACTGAGCCCTGGCCCGCAAAACAAACCATCGGCTGCTATCCACTGTTTCAATCTACGCATGGAAAGGTGGGCAAGATCTGCGCCGATCAGCGAAATCCATGAGGCGGCGCCAAAAAAAGCCGCCCAAACCTCATGAACGCGGTTTCTCACGCGGGCTGACCCAGCAGATTGGGGCACACGCGTACCCGTTTATAATACGAACAAACTATTCGGCAGCCCACACATTGTTGGAAGTGTCTTCGTCGGGGAGGAGCCCGTCGGGGTCGAGCTCGACTGTGCGGATGGAGCGACCGCCGGTGGGCCACCAGGTGCGCCAGCGGTTGGTCGAGAACCAGGCCTCGACGGGGACGGTTCGGTCCTCGACGCTGTCGTCGGTGTAGGTCACGCGCATGACCACGGGCAGGACGAGGTCCTTGTGGTTGGTGAGGGTGGCGCTGGCCATGCCCTCGTCGCTGACGCTGACATCATCGATGGACTGATCGAAGGGGGCGGTCTCGAGGAACCATCCGCGCCAGAACCAGGCCAGGTCCGCGCCCGCGGCGTCCTCCATCGAGCGGAAGAAGTCCGATGGCTGGGGGCTCTTGAACGCCCACCGGTGGATGTACGTGCGGAAGGCGGTGTCGAAGCGGTCGGGGCCGAGGACGACCTCGCGCAGGATGAACAGGCCGTACGCGGGCTTGCGGTAGCCCAGGCGCCCGACCCAGCGCGACCACATCTGGTCGGGGACGGTTACGATGGGCATCGGGTTGGCCTCGCCCGCCATCTGCACGGTCTGCTGGCGGTGACGCTTGTAGTCCACGTCCTTGTCGTACCACGCGGACTTGGAGTACATGTTGATGAACGAGTTGAAGCCCTCGTCCATCCAGACGTGTCGGCGTTCGTTGGTGTTGACGATCATCGGGAACCAGGTGTGACCGACCTCGTGGTCGGTGACGCCGAAGAGGCCCTCCGGGTTGGTGCGGGCGCCGCAGAAGATGATGCCCGGGTACTCCATGCCGCCCTCGGGACCGTTGACGTTGATCATCGAGGGGTAGGGGTAGGGGTAGAGGTTCTCGGAGTAGTGCTCGATGGAGTGCTTGACGTAGCGGGTGGAGCCGCCGTCCTCGTGTTCGGGGCCCCAGACCTCGGCCTCGCGCGGGTAGAGGCTCTGGCAGAGGACGGTGCGGTCGTTGCCGTCAAGGTCCTTGATGGTCGCGGCGCAGGCGTCCCAGATGAACGATTCGCTGGTGGCCCAGGCGAAGGTGCGCGCGTTCTCCAGGCGGAACCGCCAGGTCAGCGTGTCGCGCCCGCGCGGGCGTGACTGCGACTGGTTGACCTCGTCGGCAGAGCGGATGGTCACGGGCTCGCCCGTGCTCATCGCGGCGTTGTAGCGGTCCTGCTGCTCGTCGGTGAGCACGTCCTGGGGGTTGAGCAGCTCGCCCGACGCGCCCACGAGGTGGCTGGCGGGGACGGTGAGGCTGACGTCGAAATCGCCAAAGTCGGTGTAGAACTCGCCCGTGCCCAGGTAGGGCAGGGTGTTCCAGCCCGAGATGTCGTCGTACTTGCAGACGTGCGGGAACCACTGGGCGTACTCGAAGATGACGCCGTCCTCGACCTCTTCGCTGCCCATGCGGCGCAGGTGCGGGGGCATGTCGAACGCGTAGTTGAGATCGAACTCGAAGCTCTGCCCGGGCTCGATGGACGCGGGCAGCTCGACGCGCGCGAGGGTGTCGTAGACGTGGACCGTGAGCTCTTGCCCGCCTGCAGAGACCGTGCCCAGGTCGTAGCCCGCGTTGACGCCGTCGAGCTGCTTCATCACGCCCCCGGGGTTGCGTGAGAGGGCGCCGCAGGAGTCGGGGGTGAAGAGGTTCTGCTCGAGCTGGATCCAGAGATACTCCAGCTGGTGAGGCGAGTTGTTGTGGTACGTCACGCGCATCGACGCGTCGAGGCGTTTGGCGGGGGCGTCGAGGGTCGCGTGGATGTCGTAGTCCACACGCTGCTGCCAGTAGTCCGGGCCCGGGGCGCCCGAGCCCAGGCGGACCTCGGTGGGGGTGGGCAGGTCGAGGGCGGCGAAGATGTTGGACGCGCCGTCACGCCTGGCGGACTGGTCGAAGGCGCCGAGTTTCCGCTCCTCGCCCGACGGGGTCGCGGCGCTGTGGGGCTGGCCAGAGCGGCAGGCGCCCAGCAGGGCGAGCGCGCCGATGGAGGCGACAACCGAGAGACGGGTGAGGGCTGGCTTGACAGGATGCATCGCTCGCTCCAGGGCGCCGCGGCGCCGAATCGTGGGAAACCGCCCGAGAGACGGGCTGGATCATGGTTCGGATCAGGGGCTTCAAGGGTAGTGCGTTCCGCTGGCGGGGCCAACGGGTGAAATCACGCTCGCATCGCGGGCGAGTTTCCGGCATACTGGGAGTTCTGCTGTCGGTTGCGTCCGACGGGCGGGGGGTCTCCCCGACGAGCTGGGTCTTTCCGCTGGGTATTCGAACTGAAACTCGCCGAGGGCGTTTGTCATGCACAGGTCTCGCCGCGCGTTCACGCTGATTGAGTTGTTGGTGGTCATCGCGATCATCGCGTTGCTGATCGCGATTTTGCTTCCCGCGCTGGGCAGCGCGCGAGCGACCGCGAAGAGCCTCCGGTGTTCGGTCAACCTCCAGCAGCAGGGCATGGGTCTTGCGAGCTATGTGACCGACAACAACGGGTACTTCACCGCCGGGCACGTGCAGATCGGCAATGCGTTCTATTACGTCTGGCAGTCGCGGATTCGGCATCACGTCTCGGATTCGATGAACACCGAGATCTTCAACTGCCCAACGACCTACGAAGACTTCCACTGGCAGCCCGAGTTCAACCCCGACGCGTGGTTCTGGGCCGACAGGGAGCGGAGCCAGGTCGAACGATTCCACTACTTCGAGTTTGAGAAGCCCCGTCGCAACAACTTCTTCGGCACCTACGGCTACAACGAGTGGGGTGTGGAGCTCTTCTCTCGCGACAGCAGCGGGCAGCTCATCATGCTCGGCCTCGGGGGGCACGTCGATGAGGGCGCCTGGGACGGGGTGTCCGAGGCTCGCATCGCGACGCCCGCGGACATGATCGCGATCGCGGACACGGAGCCCAACGCGAGCGGCGACCATTGGATCATCCCGTCCGACTCGTTTGACGCCGCCCCGGAACCTCGACACGCGGGCAGCGCCGCCGTGCTGTTCACCGACGGGCACGTCAACCGGCTCACCGACGAGGAAATCAACGGACAGACCGAGCAGGCGCGCCGGCGGTGGAACAACGACGCGAAGCCGCACCGTGAGCTGTGGGACGACGGCTGATCCTTCTCGCCCTCGACCGGATCTCTCGTTTCCGATAGCACTCCACAAGAGGATCAGTTCGCATGTCCAGAAGAGACACCATTCTCGGCGTGATTGCTGGCGGCGCGCTCATCGCCGCAGCCGTGATGACCGTCGTCAACCTGACCGGGGGCTCGAGCGATCAGGGGCTGAATCGCGCGTCGTACTGGGAGTGCCGCAACCCGGACTGCCTGGCTGAGTTCGAGCTGACGCTGGCACAGTACGTCAAGCAATCCGAGGCCCACGACGGGGATCTGCCCTGCCCCGAATGCGAGAAGATGACCACCTTCCGGGCGAACCTCTGCCCCCACTGCTCTGAGGCGATCAGCCTGCTCGCGCACGGGCGGTACCCGGATCAGTGCCCCAAGTGCGAGCAGACCATCGGCAGGGGGTTCGGGCAGGACACGTACCACGTCCACGCGGACGGCACGTCACACTCGCACGAGTACCAACGCGAGCAGCACGAGCACCCCTAGGCCCTACACCCGCCGGTCCAGCAGCCTGTACCCCACCTTGGCGAAGTGACGAGTGTCGCAGAATGTTCTGGTGTGCGGTTAGTTTTAGGTTTTGTATCGCAAGACAGGCGGTACCCTGCTGGAATATGACCTGCTGCGTCGCCAGGCGGAGGTCAATTGGAAATGTCGGTCTTGTGTTCTTGAGACAAGGTTTTTACATGCAGTTTGCAGCCGCCTCTGTGCCTTGCCTGCGTCCGGCGTTCGCCGTTCTTGCCACTCTGTCAATTACCACGGCGCCCGTGGCCGCGCAGCTCTGCGACCCGGCGACGCTGTTCCCGCCGACCAGCCCGACGTTCGCCGCG
>JAJDDH010000169.1 GCA_029260415.1 Phycisphaerales bacterium
CGCAGACAAGCCTGCGGTCGGGTTCTCCTGGCTCGGCGCCGCACGCTTCTGCAACTGGATGCACAACGGGCGACCGACAGGAAGTCAGATCCCGTCGACAACCGAGGACGGCGCTTACGACATGTCGCTCGCGCTTGAGAGCATCGTCAGAAAGCCCGCCGCCCGCTGGTTCCTCCCGTCCCACGACGAGTGGTACAAGGCGGCCTACTTTGATCCCTTCGCCGCTGGCGCCGACGGGCTCGGCTCCACCGACTACTGGCTCTACCCCACCCGCTCAGATGCGGTGCCGACTCAGGCCGAGTCCGATGCGAGTGGCGACGTGATCAACCCGGGACCGAACGTCGCAAACTTCGAGCGCGGCGTCGACTGGAACGGGACAGACTGCGACAACCCCTCCGTTCCGTGCGGCAACCTCTCGACCGTTGGAAGCGCCGCCGCGATCAGTCCCTGGGGCTGCTCTGACATGGGCGGGAATGCCAACGAATGGACCGACACGCCCGGATCGACCATCCCCCCCAACCCACCCGGTATCCCCGAGCCCCTCCCTACCCGCGTGGCCCGAGGCGGAGACTTCGCCAACTCGCTCGCACTACTCCGGAGCTCACTCGACATCGACGTCAACCTCCAGGCGGGGGCCGCCAACTTCGGCTTTCGCATCGCGACTCGCTCATGCGAGCCAGGCCCCTGTTCCGTCGCGGATCTCTCCGAGCCCTACGCAACGCTTGACTTTAACGACGTGCTCGAGTTCTTGGCAGGCTTTGAGAGAATGAAACCCGCGTCGGATCTTGCGCACCCGGGCGGCACGTTCAACTTCGACGACGTCCTGGCGTTCCTCCTCGCGTTCGGCGCTGGCTGCCCGTAACGTTCACGAGCTTGCACCTCGTGACGCGCACAGCCCGTCATCGACGTCTGGCGGTGCCCCTGCGCAACGGAAACGGCTGGGCGTGCGTTCACAAGGCGGGCACGTTGTTCGGCAGGGCCGAATCCAACAAGCCCTGGACCACCGCGTGCGTGTGGTCAGGCGGTAGGGCCAGTCTGGTTTCTTCAACACGAGACGGGGCCAGTAATCTCACTAGATGAGAGCTGCGTCCGTCAGGACCTCCACCGTGGATGGCCCCTGGTACGCAAACGCGGTCATGATGGCCTCGTCGAGCTGGCTCGCATCTTCAACGCGGATGCCCAGACCGCCACAACTGGTGACGAACTCGGCTATGTTCGGGTTGACAAGCGTCGTCTCCCAAACGCGCCAGTGACCGGCTTTCTGCTCCTTCGAGATCTTCCCGAGCTCGTCGTTTCGCAACAGCACATGCGTGATGTTCATCCCCTCCTTGACCGCGGTCGTAACCTCCCAAGGGTATTGACCGAACCCGCCGTCACCGGTCACGACCACGACAGGGCGATCAGCGAACTGCTTCCAGAACATATCCCTGGAGATTCGGTGCGCCTGCGTTGCGGCCCAGGCGCCAAGGCCCGCGGGATACCCGAACCCGATCGAGCCGAGGTAGCCCGACATCAGCACCGCCTGCTTTCCGCTTGCCTCGAAGTAGCGCCCGAAGCTGTACGTGTTGTTGCCGACGTCGACGCAGATAATTGCGTCCTCCGGCACCTGCTTGTTCATGGACTCAAACACCGCAACCGAGCTGACGCCCCCTCCCCGGTCGTCCCTGAGGCGACTCGCCTTCTCTTCGCGCCAAACTCGCCAGCGACCCGCGATCTCGCTCGTGTGGTCGATGCTCCGGTGCTTGCCCTTGAGTTCGTTCAAGAACAGCTTGGCTGTCACGCCGATCTCGCCCATCACGGGTACCTGAACGCCATGGCTCTTGCCGAGGTGCATCCGGTCGAGATCAACCTGAATGATGGGCTTTTTGGGGGTGATGCCGGTGTGGTTCGAGAAGCTGGCGCCAAAGACGAGGATCGCGTCGCACTCGTTCATGAAGTAGCTGGCGATGGGTGTCCCCGAGCGTCCCAGCACCCCGGCGCCCAGCGGGTGACCACCGTTGATTGGAGCGCCGCAGTCGCCGATCAGACCCTTACCTTTAAAGGTGGTGAGCACCGGGCACTTGAGCTCCTCGGCGAGAGATCGAACGGCATCCATCTCGAAGCGGGCGCCGTGACCGACGAGGACAACCGGTCGCCTCGCGCCAAGGAGCAGCTTCAGCGACGCATCAGTTGATTCCTGTGCAGGCATGACCCGGACGTCCGCCATTCGGCCCTCTGGCGAGCCCGCCTCTTGGCTCTCGTTCGCGGCTTGTTTCTGGACGTCATCGGGGAAAATGATGTGCGAGACGCCCTGCTTGACGAGCGCGTTCTTGATCGCGAGCGACATCAACTCTCCGTGCTTCGATCCGGGCAGGCAGAGATGGCTGAACTCAGAGACCGCGGTAAATGCGTCCTTGAGGGGCAACTCCTGAAACGCGCCGGGCCCGAAGACCTGCTGATCCACCTGACCCGTGAGCGCCAGCAGTGGGGCACGATCGACCTTGGCATCCCAGCACCCCGTGAGCAGGTTGGTCGCGCCCGGGCCGGCGATCGTGAGGCAAGCCGCCGGGCGACCGGTGAGCTTGCCAAACGCGGAGGCCGCGAAAGCCGCCGCGCCCTCATGGCGGATGCCGGTGTACCCGAGGTTTCCGGCCTCGACCTGCCTGCGAACCGCGTCGGCGAGTCCGAGGTTGGAGTGGCCGACCATTCCGAAGACCTGCGTGATACCCCAGTTGACCATGGTCTCGGCCATGACGTCCGTCACAGTACGCTGGTGTGCCGGAGGGCCCTCCATGCCGACGTAGATGCCGTCGTCACGTTCCTCGACGGGGAAGGTCTGGATTCCGTCGTCGTACCCACCCGGTGGTTTGCCTGTGATGGGATCAAAGTCCCAGCCGTGCCATGGGCAGCGGAGGTAGCAGTCGCCCCTTTCATCGCACTCGATCGAGCCCTCGCCGAGCGGCCCGCCCTGGTGCGGGCACGCATTGTCCAGCGCCGCGTACTGACCGTTGTGGTGGGTCAAACAGATCTGCGTGACGTTGTCCCCACGGGTAAGAGAGACCGTCATGACCCGCCCCTCGGGCAGTTCTGTCCTCGAGGCGACCCGGTTCCAGGTCAGCTTGACACGCTCGGAGCCCTCACCTTGTTTGCTCGGCATCTGCAGGTCCTTTCCTCGTGCGGCGAGTGACGCCGATCAGTCTTGGGATTCCTTCGTCTCGGAGTGGGCGAGCGACTTCTTCCGGACGATCTCCGCACGCTCTCTTCCGAGTTCATAGGTCGCGGGCTTCTTGCCCTCGCCAATCGATCGTCCGTACATGACCGAGAGCGGGGCGGCCGACACGCCATGCGCAAAGACACTCATCAGGACGGTGACGATCACGACCTGCACGATGAGATCGCTGTGAGGCACCGGGAGGTCATGGATCAGTAATACGGAGAACAGGATCGACGCCAGCCCCCGGGGTCCGAACCAGCCGAGGAACCCAAGAGTTGCCGGGCGAAGGCCCAAGCCGATCATGGAGAGCGCGACGGGGACCATCCGGATGAC
>JAJDDH010000170.1 GCA_029260415.1 Phycisphaerales bacterium
ATCGCCCCGTAGTGAGCTGCCAGCTCACGCACCGATCCCTCCCCCTCGCGCAGCGCCGCCGCCGCCCCGTGCTGCAGGGGCGTGGGCACGCTGAACGTCAGGAACTGGTGCGCCGCCCGAACACCCGCCGTCAGATGTGCCGGCCCGATCGCCCACCCCACCTTCCACCCCGTCAGGCTGAACGTCTTGCCCAGGCTCGAGAGCGTCAGCGTCCGCTCGCGCATCCCCTCCAGCGTCGCCAGGTGCACGTGCTGGGCCCCATACGTCAGCCGCTCGTACACCTCGTCCGTGATCGCGATCGCGTCGTGCTCGACGCACAAATCACGGATCAGCCCCAGCTCCTCGCGCGACAGGACCGTCCCCGTCGGGTTGTGCGGCGTGTTGACCAGCACCGCCCTCGTGCGCGCGCCAAACGCCGCTCGCAGTTCCGCCTCGTCGAACCCGAACCGCCCATCGCGCAGTCGCAGCGTTACAAACCTTGGGACCGCCCCGCACATCGCCAGGCAGGCCCTATACGAGTCGTAGAAGGGCTCAAAGACCACCACCTCGTCCCCCGGATCGATCAGCCCCAGCATCGACGCCGCCAGCGCCTCCGTGCACCCGCTGGTCACCGTCACCTCTCGGTCCGGATCAACATCCAGCCCGCTCGACGCCCCGAACCACGCCGCAATCGCCCCGCGCAGCTCCGGGATCCCGGGCATGGGCGCGTACTGGTTGTCGCCCCGGGCCATCGCCGCCGCCGCCGCGTCCTTCGCCACCGCCGGCCCGTCGAAGTCGGGAAACCCCTGCGACAGGTTCACAGCGTTGTGCTCACGCGCCAGCGCCGTCATCTCCGCGAAGATCGTCGTGCCGAACGGCGCGAACCGCTCCGCAACCGCCATCCGGGCGTTTCTGTTCATCCGCACACCCTATCAGACCCCCGCATGCCCCCACCAGCGGGCCCCGGGTGGCGAACCCCGCCCAAACCCGCAACACTCTCCCCATGCTCAACCCAGGCGCCCGCGCCCCCCACTTCACCCTCACCGACGACGTCGGCGCCCCCCACACCCTCGCCTCGCTCACCGAGCACGGCCCCCTCCTCCTCTACTTCTACCCCGCCGACCGCTCCCCGGGCTGCGCCAAGCAGGCCTGCGCCATCCGCGACATCCACGCCCAGCTCGCGGACGCGGGCATCTCCGTCGCAGGTGTCTCCCCCCAGGGCGCCATCTCCCACGCCAAGTTCCGCGCCAAGCACAGCCTCCCCTTCATCCTCCTCACCGACCCCACCAAGACCGTCATCTCCGAGTACCGCGCCAACGGCCCCTTCAGCCTGGGCGTCCGGCGCACTTCCTACCTCATCGGACGCAACCACCGAATCCAGCGCGCCCTCCGGGCCGACTTCAGCATCGACAAGCACCGCGATTTCGTCGCCCAGGCCCTCGCCGCGGCGCCCGCCCCCGCCTCCCGCAAGTCCAGCGATCCACACCCTATTGAATCCCCCACCGAATCCCCCGACCCCACCCCCGCCTAGGACCACCCCATGCGACCGCTTGTCTGGTTCCGGGCCGACCTGCGAACCCGCGACAACCCCGCCCTCGCCCGGGCGACACGCGACGCGACCCGGGGCGTGATCGCTGTCTTCACCATCTGCCCCAAGCAGTGGCTCGCCCACGACCTCTCCGACGCCAAGGCGGACCTCATCCTCCGCTCGCTCGCGGCGCTCTCGAAGGACCTGGCGAAGCTCAGGATCCCCCTGCTCATCCTCGAGCACCCCACCTTCGCCAAGTCCCCCGCCGCCCTGCTCAAGCTCGCCAAGGCCCACGACTGCGACGCGATCTATCTCAACAACGAGCACGAGCTCAACGAACGCGAACGCGACGACGAGGTGACCAGCGCGTTCGAGGACGCGGGGCTCAAGGCGCGCCGGTTCACCGACCAGCTCGCCTTCCCGCCCGACGCGATCCGCACGAAGGAGGGCCGGTTCTACTCCGTCTTCACCCCGTTCAAGAAGGCCTGGATCGCACGCCACAAAGACGGAGACGCGCGCGACGAGGCCCCCGCCCCGCGCGCGCAGGACGACTCGCCCTGCGAGCCCGACCCGGTCCCGGAGTCAATCAAGGGCTTCGACCGCTCAAAGGCCAAGCCCGACCTCTGGCCCGCGGGCGAAGCGCAAGCCCGCAAGCGCATGTTCACATTCTGCCAGCACCACATCAGCGACTACAAGGACGAGCGCGACCTGCCCGCGACCGACGCGACGAGCCGCCTCTCGCCCTACCTCGCCGTGGGCGCCCTCTCCTCGCTCCAGTGCGTCAACGCCGCCCTGAGCGTCAACCAGAACAGGCTCGACTCCGGATCCAAGGGCGCCAGCACCTGGATCTCCGAGCTCATCTGGCGCGAGTTCTACCGCTGCATCCTGGTCGGCTTCCCCCGCGTCTGCCGACACCTGCCCTTCAAGCCCGAGACCGACCGCATCACCTGGAACGACAACCCCGACCATCTCGAGGCCTGGAAGCAGGGACGCACGGGCGTGCCCATCGTCGACGCCGCCATGCGCCAGCTCAACCAGACCGGCTGGATGCACAA
>JAJDDH010000171.1 GCA_029260415.1 Phycisphaerales bacterium
CATGATCAACCAGGTCCAGGTGGACCGCTCCCTGCTGGGCTGGAAGGAGTACGAGCTCGAGGTCGTCCGCGACAAGAACGACAACTGCGTGATCGTCTGCGGCATCGAGAACATCGACGCCATGGGCGTGCACACGGGCGATTCGGTCACCGTCGCCCCCATCCTCACGCTCACCGACAAGGAGTACCAGGTCCTCCGCGACGCCTCGCTGGCGATCATGCGCGAGGTGGGCGTGGAGACGGGCGGGTCGAACGTGCAGTTCGCGGTCAACCCGAACCCTGACGACGGGAAGTTCGACTTCGTCGTCGTCGAGATGAACCCCCGCGTGAGCCGCAGCTCGGCGCTGGCATCCAAGGCGACCGGCTTCCCGATCGCCAAGATCGCGGCCAAGCTCGCCATCGGGTACACGCTCGACGAGCTGCGCAACGACATCACGGGCACGACCAGCGCGTGCTTCGAGCCGAGCATCGACTACGTTGTCACGAAGATGCCCCGCTGGACGTTCGAGAAGTTTCCCGAGGCCGACGAGACGCTCACGACGCAGATGAAGTCCGTGGGCGAGGCGATGGCGATCGGGCGGACGTTCAAGGAGAGCTTTCAGAAGGTCATCCGCTCGATGGAGGTCAAGCGCTTCGGGCTCGGGCTCGACCGCAACGACAAGTGGCTCACGGCGATGCGCGCCGTCGAGTCGGGGCAGGTGGTCCTCGATCTGTACCCGGTCGAGGAGGGCCCGCCCAAGCGGACCGCCGACGGGCAGCCGATCGAGTGGCCCATTGCCGAGACGAAGCTCACGCGAAAGCTCAGCGTGCCCAGCCAGGGGCGCCTGTATTACGTGCGCTATGCGCTCAAGATGGGCTGGAGCATCGAGCGGATCCACGAGCTCACGCGCATCGACCCGTTCTTCCTGGACCAGATGGCGCAGCTCGTCGAGTTCGAGGACGAGCTGTGCGCCCACACGTCGCTGGACGACCTGCCGCGCGAGGTGCTCGAGCGGGCCAAGATCCTGGGCTACTCCGATGCGCAGCTGGCGAACCTGTACCTGGGCGACATCAAGAGCGAGAGCATCATCAGGGTCCGCCGGCACCGCGAGGGCCTGGGCATCCGGGCGGTGTACAAGCTGGTGGACACGTGCGCCGCGGAGTTCGAGGCGGTCACGCCGTACTTCTACTCGACGTACGAGACCGGGCACGAGCGGATCAACGAGCAGGGCCAGACCGAGACGATCGCGCCCGAGTGCGAGCTGACCGAGCGTATGGGCTCGAGCGACAAGCAGAAGGTCGTGATCCTGGGCGGCGGGCCCAACCGCATCGGGCAGGGGATCGAGTTCGACTACTGCTGCGTCCACGCCGCGTACGCCGCGAAGGACATGGGCTTCGAGTCGGTGATGATCAACTCCAACCCGGAGACGGTCAGCACGGATTATGACACGAGCGACCTGCTGTTCTTCGAGCCGCTGACGCTGGAGGACGTGCTCAACGTTGTGGAACGCCTGAGCGAGTCTCTCCACGGCGTCATCGTCCAGTTCGGCGGGCAGACCCCGCTCAACCTCGCCCACGGCCTGGCCCTCGCGGGCGCGCCGCTCATCGGAACTTCGCTGGATTCGATCGACCTGGCGGAGGACCGGGACCGCTTCGACGCGCTGCTCGAGCGATTGCAGCTCAAGAAGCCCGAGTCGGGCATCGCCCGCTCGTTCGACGACGCCGTCACCATCGCGCGCCGCATCGGGTACCCGGTGCTCGTGCGACCGAGCTACGTGCTGGGCGGTCGGGGGATGGAGATCTGCCCCGATGAATCAGCCCTCAAGCACTACATGGCGACCGCCGTGGACGTGTCGGGCCTCGACGACGCGCCGATCCTGATCGACAAGTTCCTCGATGGCGCGACGGAGGTCGATGTCGATGTCGTCGCGGACTACGACAGCGATGGGAACGGCAAGGGCCTGATCTGCGGCGTCATGCAGCACATCGAGCACGCTGGTGTCCACTCGGGCGACTCGGCCTGCTGCATCCCCGCGTTCTCCATGGCGCGCCGCACCGAGACCGAGATCCGCGAGATCGCGCGCACGCTGGCCAAAGCGCTCAGGGTCAACGGGCTGATGAATCTCCAGATCGCGGTCAAGGACGACGTCCCGTACATCCTGGAGGTCAACCCGCGGGCGAGCCGGACGGTGCCGTTCGTGGGCAAGGCCAAGGGCGTGAGCTGGGCCTCGACCGCGGCAAAGGTGATGATGGGGGCTTCGCTCGACGGGCTGGGCGCGAAGGAGATCCGCGACACCGGGCGGTTCGCCGTCAAGGAGAGCGTCTTCCCCTTCAAGAAGTTCCCGGGCGTGGACTTCGTGTTGGGCCCGGAGATGCGCTCGACGGGCGAGGTGATGGGCATCGACATGTCCATGCCAGTGGCTTACCTGAAGGCGGTGCTGGCCGCGGGCGTCGAGCTGCCCAGGGAGGGCGGGCTGTTCGTCTCCGTGCGCGACGCGGACAAGAACGAGGTCATCGAGCCCGTCCGCTCGCTCGTCGCGATGGGCTTTACCTGCTATTCCACGGGCGGGACCGCGACGCTGCTCGAGCGCCACGGCATGCGCCCCAAGGTTCTGCAGAAAATCCAGGCGGGCGCCCGCCCCAACGTGCTCGACCTCATGGCCGACGGCAAGATCCAGCTCATCATCAACACCCCCACCACCACCGGCTGGCAGACCGACGAGGGTCGCATCCGCGCGACCGCGGTCCGCCTGGGCATCCCCATGCTCACGACCGTGGGCGCGATCAACGCCGCGACGCGCGCGATCCAGGCGCTGCGCTCGGGCGACTGGGGCGTGTCGGCGCTGCAGGATCTGGACGCGAGTGTCGTCACGGCATAAAGCGCCGCCCGCTCCGCGTCATCGGGACACCAGCGGCAGGTCACGGTCCTCGAGCGTGAACGTGTGACGCACGAGATCGGTCAGCACGCTGAGGCGGACCGAGGCCACCTCCTTGGCGCCGATGGACAGGTTGTTGATCTCCACCGTGCCCAGCGTCGCGTCCGTGGTGACGATCTCCTTGCGGGCGTTGTTGTGGTACAGGCGCCCGCCCTCGGTGTCGAGGACCTCCGCGACGTACAACGCGGGTCGCGGGCCGTCGTTGTGGGGGATGCGGTACTCGATGGTCACGCTCAGCTGCCCGCGGTCCGTCACGCGGTAGCGCGTCACGCCGGCAAAGAAGTTTGGCGCCAGCTCGCTCAGTTCCTCGCTGCGCTCGGGCGCCAGGTCGTGACGCTCCAGGTCCGCGGCCATCTCCACGTCCACCTCGACCTCCACGCGCCCGATGTTCGGGATCCCGTCCTCGAAGCCCGAGAAGCTGAGGTTGAAGTTCTGGTACACGTTCGAGCCCTGAGGCGCCGTGAACTTGAGGGTGCTGGCCGCCTGCGGGTAGGCGCTCATGGCCGCCGCGTTGCGCAGGTCGTGCCCGTGCTCGTTGGTCAGCGCCAGCAGGCGGGGCGGGGCGGCGATGCGGAAGACCCGCTTCCCCGTGAAGTCCGCGACCATGCCCGCGATGGTCAGGCTCCGGCTCACGCGTGTCCCCGGGCTGCCCCAGCTCGTGGTCGAGTAGTTCACGCTCGCCGAGACGTTGTTGAGCTGGGTGTGGAGCCCCTCCCACTGCTGGGCGCCGAAGGTGGGCGCCGTCGCCCGATCTGGCGGGGCGGGCGCGGGGCGCGAACACCGGCAGACGGACGGCGCCGCGCCCCCCGCGAGCAGGACAAGCGAGCCGGCGGACAGACAGGCGATCAGCGTTCGGGTGCGCATGGCGGGGTCTCCGTGGGGTTCACCCCAGATCTACCATGCGGATGGGTCGCCGGCTCCCGCGGAATCGTCGCTTGTGACGCGCGGGTTGCGCGCCGGTGACACTCGCGTGACAGAACGACCTAGAAGTTCGACGCGGTAAACGCGGAGGCCGTCTCTTCTCGCTCCCACGTGTGCGAGGCGCCCGCCTTGGTCTCGTAGAAGCGCCAGAGCTCGAACCAGTAGCTGCGGAACTTGTGCTCGCCGAAGGGCTCGAAGTGGGCGGCGACCTTTTTCATGATCTGCGCGTCGGTCCCGGTCATGCCCAGCACCGTCTTGCCGTGCCGGACCGACTCGGTGTCGAGCGCCACCCGCGAGTACCGCCCGAGCAGCTGCATGATGTTGCTCGCCGCGTAGGGCCCGATCCCGGGCAGCGTGATCAGAAACCTGAACACGTCCTCGTCGTCGGTTGCTGGGTCGCTCAGCCACGCCTCGTCGATCTCGCCCTTCACAAACAGCTTCGCCAGCTCGACCATCCGCACGTCCCGGTACCCCACCCGGCAGCGCCCCCGCAGCGTCCCCGGGCGGGTCCGCGCCATCTTCTGGGCGGACGGGAAGGCGTGGGCGTTCTCGCACCTGGCCCCCAGCGTCTGGCAGAGACGTTTGTTCATGTTGACCGTGCTGGGCCAGGCGACGTTGCAGCTGGTCACGGTCTTGATCACGTCCTCAAACAGCGTGGGCGATCGGAACAGCCTCGCCCGCCCGGACCGCCTCCACCTCGGGTCCACCCGGTGGAACGCGCGGACCGACGCCCGGTCCTCGTCGAGGCGAAGCATCCGGGTGATCTGCGACCGGGCCTGGCCCTGCTCGCCCCGCGCCAGCGTGCGATCGAACCTGGCCCGCAGCGGTCCGCCCCTGCCCCCGGGCTGATCGATCACGCACGAGGCGCCGCCCGACTCGAGCGCCAGGGCGCGCTGCAGGCGCTGGTTGGACACGTCCCAGTAGTTGGGGGCGAGGACGAAGTAGCCGTACGAGCAGACGTCGCGCGCCAGGACGTAGTCCGCGGGCGCGGGGATGGTCAGGCGCGAGCCCACTAGACCGACAGCAGCTCGGAGAACGGGAACGCGAACGACGCGAGGTTCAGGCTCAGGCGGTTGCCGATCTGCGCGAACCGGTCGTAGTGCTCGTCGATCTGCGCCGCGATGTCCGCGGGCGTCACGCCCGCCGCCGAGAGCAGCGCCGACTCCTCGCTCGCCAGCTGCTCGATGCCCGGGCGGTCGAGCTCGAAGTGGAACTGGAACGCGAACGTCCGATGCCCGGCCTTGAAGCACTGCGTCTTGCACGCGTCGGAGCTGGCCAGCAGCTGGGCGCCCGCGGGCAGCTCCGTGACCTGCCACTGGTGCGAGAGGTACTGCATGCTCTCCCACGGCACGCCCGCGAGCATCGTCTCGGTCTGCGCGGGCTGGAGGACGCGGACCTTCTTGAACCCGACCTCGGGCGTGTCCATCTTCTCGACCTTGCCGCCCAGGGCCTGGGCGATGAGCTGGGCGCCCAGGCAGATGCCAACGACGGGCAGGCCCGCGTTGTGCGCCTTGCGGATCAGCTCGTGCTCCTGACGCATCCAGGCGTGGTTCTGATCGACGTTCTGCCCGCCGCCCAGGACCAGCAGCCCGTGCAGGTCATCCAGATCCTGCGGGACGGGGTCGCCACCCTCCGCTTGGGGGAGGTCCACGCGACGGATGTCGAGTTTGAAGGCGTGGTCGCGGAGGGTCATGCCGAGGCGCCCGGGGGCTTTCTCGGCGCCGTGCTGGAGTACGACGATTCGTGCCATGGGCGGATGATACCCCGCAGCCCACGGGCCCCGGCGGTGTACGATCGGGGACCGTCCGACCCGAACCCGATGGGAGACCGATCTATGCGACCGAGCCGATTTGTGTGTGCGTGCCTGCTGGGCGTGCTGAGTGTTGCCGCCCAGGCCCAGGACGGCGCCGCCGCCCGCCTGGGATCCACCCGCGAGTCGGTCGTCAAGATCTTCACGACCTACCGGGCCCCCGACTTCGAGTCCCCCTGGACCAAGTCGCCCCCCTCCGAGGTCTCGGGCACCGGGTTCGTCATCGACGGCGACCGCATCCTGACCAACGCCCACGTCGTCGAGCAGGCCAGCCAGATCTTCGTCCAGCCGCCCAACAGCGCCGACAAGATCCGCGCCGAGGTCATCGCCATCTCCCAGGGCATCGACCTGGCCATCATCCAGCTCCGGCGCGAGTCC
>JAJDDH010000172.1 GCA_029260415.1 Phycisphaerales bacterium
TCAACCTTTGAGGGATCTTTGCCAGAGAAAGCACCACCACCATGCCTTGCCATGCCGCCATAAGTATCAACAATAATTTTGCGACCGGTTAGCCCGCAATCTCCCATCGGTCCGCCAATAACAAAACGCCCGGTTGGATTAATATGATACTTGGTGTCTGCATTAAGCCATTCCGCTAGTAACACGGGCTTGATGATTTCATCCATCACCGCTTCACGTAATGCTGGGGTTTCTATATCAGGACTGTGCTGTGTGGATAACACAACTGCATCGACTCCGGTGGGCTTGCCGTTTTCATAACGAAAAGTTACCTGGCTCTTAGCGTCAGGTCTCAACCATGGCAATGTACCATTTTTCCTGACCTCAGCCTGGCGTCTGACCAAACGATGCGCATAATCTATTGGTGCTGGCATTAATGTATCAGTTTCATTACAGGCATAGCCGAACATCAAACCCTGATCGCCGGCACCCTGATCTTTGTCATCGCCTTCGCCTTCGTTCACGCCCTGGGCTATATCCGGTGACTGCTTGTCGATAGACACCATGACCGCACATGATTCCCAGTCAAAACCCATATCAGAATGGTTGTAACCTATTTCTTTTACTGTTTGCCTGGCAATACCCGCCATATCAACATAGGTGTCCGTGCTGATTTCTCCCGCCAGTACTACCATACCGGTAGTCACCATGGTCTCGCAGGCAACTCTACCCGCCGGGTCTTCAGCTAAAATAGCATCCAGAATGGCATCGGAAATTTGATCGGAAACCTTGTCCGGATGACCTTCTGAGACTGACTCGGAAGTAAAAAGGTGACTGTTCTGCATCTGTTTATCCTTCTGATATCGATTTAAGGCGGCGCATTTTATATTGAAACTAACATATTTGATACCTGTCAGGAGCCGAAAAACTTTTCCTCTTAATCACTCAGTTCCACATCAGCGTCAGTTCCATGTTTTCCCTGTTTTCTACTTTCGATTCTCCAGACCTTAAAAAAGCTGACTTTTTGTCATTTCTACTATGCTCTTCCCTTGCCACTGAATACGAGCTGAGCGACAATACCGACCCCTGTGAAGCAGGGGATGACTCTGCATTACCTGAGGGTCAAAATGATAAGAAACAGCGAAATTCATTTTTCCTTGTGCCCCGATTGACTCAATCTATATTTCCCAATCGGCATAGATCATTAACATCAAATTACACGAACCTTTAATGGAGACCCTTATGCTCTCACGGCGTGAACTTGCCAATGCTATACGTGCTCTGAGCATGGATGCTGTTCAACGAGCCAATATCGGCCACCCCGGTGCCCCTATGGGCATGGCTGATTTGGCGGAAGTCCTGTGGAACGACTTTCTGAAGCATAATCCGGCCAACCCAAACTGGGTAAATCGAGACAGATTTGTGATGTCAAATGGTCATGGTTCCATGCTGATGTATGCCTTGCTGCATTTGAGTGGCTACGACCTTTCTATGGATGACATAAAGGATTTTCGCCAATTACATTCAAAAACCCCCGGGCATCCTGAATTCGGCTATACCCCCGGTATTGAAACGACCACTGGTCCTTTAGGCCAGGGTTTGGCAAACGCTGTTGGTATGGCACTGGCGGAACGTACGCTGGCGGCTCAATTCAATCAGGATGATCTGGAAATTGTTGACCATTTCACTTATGTGTCGGTCGGTGATGGTTGTTTAATGGAAGGTATCTCACATGAGGCCTGTTCTCTGGCTGGCACCCTTGCGCTGGGGAAGCTGATTGCAATATATGACCAAAACCAGATCTCCATCGACGGCAATATCAGTGGCTGGTTCACGGAAGATGTGCCAGCTCGATTCGAAGCTTATAACTGGCATGTCATTCGCGATGTTGATGGTCATGACCCGGAACAGGTAAAAGCTGCGCTGCAAACAGCTCAATCGCTTACAGACAAACCAACATTAATTTGCTGTCAAACCATCATAGGCTGGGGTTCACCCAATAAGCAGGGCAAAGAGTCCAGTCATGGCGCTCCTTTAGGTGAAGACGAAGTCGCACTGGTCAGAGAAACTATCGGCTGGCAATACTCGCCATTTGAAATTCCGGATGAGCAATACGAAGCCTGGGATGCCAGAGAGAGAGGTGCCTTACGTGAAGCTGAATGGCAGGAAATTTTTAATAAGTACCAGAAACAATACCCGGAGCTTGCACAGGAGTTTCAGCGTCGTATGCAAAGCGAACTACCGGAAAACTGGGACAGTACCTGCGCAACACACATACAAGAGTGTGTGGATAAGGCTGAAAATATTGCATCACGTAAAGCTTCACAAAACTCACTAAATGCTTATGGCCCGGTTTTACCTGAGCTGTTTGGTGGTTCGGCAGACTTAACCGGTTCCAACCTGACGGCATGGTCGGGTTCAAACTGGCTTAATAATGGTGCCGAAGATGGGAATTATCTTTCCTATGGGGTAAGAGAATTCGCCATGGTCGCTGTAAACAACGGTATGACTTTGCATGGTGGTTTTATTCCTTACGGTGGCACTTTTCTGATCTTCTCGGAT
>JAJDDH010000173.1 GCA_029260415.1 Phycisphaerales bacterium
TGCAGGAAGAACTTGTGGTAGGCGTCGTAGAGATCGGTCTGGGCGATCACAAACGCGGCGATCGCGGCGAGCATGAGCACGATGCCGCCCGCGGCGCCGAACCGGGCAAAGTCCTGGAACGGGCGGGTCAGCCGGTCAACGGGGAGGGGGCTGACAATCTCGCGCGCGAGCTTGGGGCCGCGGAATGATTCCATGCGTGGCTTCTCCATCCCTGGAAAGGGTCAGAAAGCCTAGCAGGGCGCGGACCCGCGGTCAGACAGTGGGGCGACGCGGGACGTTGCCCAGCGGGGGAAGGGTCGGCAGGGCCGAGGTTTCCTCGTCGATCGCGTTCAACGCCCACCGGGTGAGTGCCGCGGCGATGATCGCGTTCCACAGGATCGCGGCGATCACGAGCGGGACCGGGCCCAGGGGGACCAGCGCGATGGGCGTCGCGACCAGGGTGGCGGTGAACGCCGCGCCGAAGTTCGTCGCCGACGACGTGACCAGGAAGATCGCCCAGGCCATCACCAGCCCGGAGGTCAGGATCGCGATCGCCTGGGGCGTGGTCGAGTGCAGCACGCTGGGCACGAAGCTCAGCGGCACGTCCCAGAGCGCGAGCGCCTCGGTGATGCCCTCGGTCCAGATCGGGATCCAGAGGCCGAAGGTCGAGGCGAGGATGGCGAAGGCGATGGTGGACGGGGTGACCAGACGCTTGGCGACGTGGGAGGACGCGACGAAGTACGCCGCGAACACGCCGCCCAGCAGCGAGACGCCCGCGCCGGGCATCCCCGCGAGCAGCCCCAGCAGGGCGCCCATCGCAAGAACCGCGGCGGCGACGCACCATCCGGCGCACAGCACGCCCGAGGCGCGCCCACGCCTGGAGAGGGCGATCCGCATGGGCGCCGGGTCGGATGTGATGCTCTTTTTCTGGGTCTCGGTCTCGCGCAGGGTTTTGCGGGTGGTCGAGAGCTCACGCTTGAGGCGTGTGCACTCCTGCTCGAGCGACCGCCAGCGGCTCTCGAGCTCGGGGTTGGCCTCGGTCGAGGTCGCGTTCTTGATCGCGTGGGCCTCGGCCTCGGAGAGCCGCTCGAAGAGCCCCGCCATATCGCCCTGCAGCTGGGCGTACTGCTCGCTGTCACGCTCCATCTCTTCCTGCTGCTGCGTGAGCGCGACGCGGAGCTGCTCGAGCTCGCCCTCGCGGGCGTCGAGCAGGCTCGCCCGCTCGTCCAGCTCGCTCTGCGTGGCCAGGACACTCCCGCTCTGCGCCTCGAACGCGCTGGCGCGACCACTCAGCTCGGCCTCGCGTTTGTCCAGGTCCGCGGCGCGCCGGTCCAGGTCCTCCCGGGCTTCCCGGATCGCCAGGCCCCGCTGCGCGTAGGTCTCTTTCTGTTCCGTGAGCAGGACCCGGGCCTGCTCGAGCTGGCGGCACTCGTGGTCGATGCGCTCGGTCTGGGCCAGGAGCAGCTGCTCGCGCTCGCTGATGTCCCGCTCGCGTCGGTCGAGCTCTTCGCGCCGCGCCAGGCTGGCGCCGTGCTCGGGGCTCTGGACGGTCTCGATGATCCGGTCCTGGCTGGGCGGGGGCGGGGGGGCGTCGTGCTCGGGCAGGGACAGCGTTGCGTCCCGCAGATCGCCCAGGCGCGATTCGATGCCCGAGATCATGTCCAGGAGGGCGCCCTCGTCCATGCCGTCGTCGAACCGGACTTCGGTCCGCGGGGACTGGTCGGAGGGTGCTGGATTGGCGCGGCTGTGCCCCATCAATGCTCCATGCGGGCGCAGCGCGGCCCGGGCTTGAACAGAAGATCGGGTGTACGGGGGCGGGGGTAGACCCGGGAGGGTCGCGGCGTGCGCCCGGCGCCAGTCTGGGGAGGGTGCGACGCCTGGCAAGGCGAGGCGACGTCCGGATATCGACCGCCCGCCTCAGGGCGACGGGTGATCGAGCGCTCGAATTGCGGCCTCTAGCACCGGGTCGCGGCGCCCGCCCTCTCGGGGGGCTTGATCGACCTCGATGTCGGGCTCGATGCCCACCCCCTCGACGGGGTCCCCCTGGGCGGTCATGGCCCGCCAGGAGGGGAGCGTGACGCGGACGCCCTGTCCCAGGTCGTACGAGCGGGGGTTGCCCGAGGCGCCGAAAGACCGCTGTCCCACGAGCGTGGCCCCCGCGGCCCGCATCATGAGCAAAAACGCCTCGTTCGAGCTCATGCACCGGGCGCCCATGAGCACCACGACCTGGCCCCCGAAGCGATCGGACGCCGGGGCGGGCGGAAGGACCCGGTCGTACGGGCCCAGGAACTCGCCCGGTCGATCCGGGTCGATGTTCGTGTTCTTCGCGTACACGACCGGTTCCGTGACGAAGCACGCCCCGAGCATCCGGGCCTGCAACTCGTCGCCCCCCGCGTTGGGGCGGACGTCGATGATCAGGCGGTCCACATCGTGCATGTCGCGCAGCGCCGCCACGGCGCCCGGGCCGGGCTCTGCTGCCGTACTCCAGGTCGTCACCAGCAGGTAGCCCGTGTGCTCGTCGATCCGGGCCGAGTGGACGGCGTCGCTGTGCGTGGTCAGGCTTGGGATCGCGTGCCCGAGCACACGCCTATTGAAGTTCGGTTCTGGGTTGGCGCGGTGCGTGCTGAAGGACCAGGAGTCGAGGTGAACGCCGATGTGGATGTCCCGCGCGGGCGAGAGGGCGTCGGCCAGGCGCGTCGCCAGGCGCAGCGTCGAGTCGGAGGCGACGATGTCACCCTCGAGCGCGTCAAGATGCTTGGCCCAGCCCACACCCAGTCTGTCGCGGTAGCTGTAGTGGTGCGTGATCGCGTCTCGGAGCGCGTCGAGCGCCGCTCGGTTGTGCTCGGTTGTGGTGGGCAGCGCTCTGGTGCTGAAGGCGAGCTGATACGGTTCGAGCGGTTCACCCCGGGCAGACCTGAAGTTGTGGTACCGGCCCCCGTTGAGGCTGAGCACGTAGTCGTGGTCTGGTTCGAGCGAGACCGGAAGAGCAGCGGTCTGCGGGTCGAGCCAGTGTGGCTGGCCGCTGAGCTTGGGGAACATCGCCCCGCCCCCGACCCACGAGTGGCTGCCGGTACGCATGGGCTGGTCGAAGCGGGCGATGATCTGCGGCGTGCGCTGGGCGTCTACACCCGCCCGCCCGTGCTCGGGTGAGGTGGTGAGGACAGTTGGCGGCGCTGCGAACGCGGGAAGCGCACACATGGCTGCGGCGACAACGCTGAGCAATGGTGGGGGCATCGGGATCTCCGCGGGCGTGCCCAGTGTACTTTCAACGGCGGGCGGATCGCACACCCGAGCGCACGAAGTTGCAATGCAACCAGGCGTGGGCCTCGGGGTATGAGCGGAACCGCCGCGGCGCGGGGCGGAGCAGGACGGATCACAAGGGCGCTGGAGATGATGTTGAGCCGACCCGCTTCCAAGCCGCTGCAGATCCTGTTCCTGGGCGGGACGGGGATGCTCGGGCCCCGGTTTATCGAGATCGCCCGGGCGCGCGGGCACGAGGTCACGCTGTTCAACCGGGGCGCCCGGTCGGAGATGAATCCGGATCTGGAGCTGATCGAGGGCAACCGGATCGTGGGCGTCGAGCCGGGCCTGGGGCCGCTGCAGGAGGCGGTCAGGGGCGGTCGGCGCTGGGACGCGGTGGTCGATACCGCGATCGTGCACACGTGGGTGGAGCACAGCGCCGCGCTGCTCAAGGACGCAGCCGATCAGTACCAGTACATCTCCAGCCTCTCGGCCTACGCCAGCACCAGCGGCAAGGCGCAACGCGAGGGCGACCCCGTCGCGACCATGCCCGACGATGTGGCGGACGGGATCGACCGGGCGCGGTACGACATGTCGAGGTACGGCGCCGTGAAAGCGCGGGGCGAGGCGGCGGCGGAGCGTCACTTCCCGGGCCGGGCGACGGTCCTGCGTCCCGGGCTGATCGTCGGTCCGCGCGACGTCACGCACCGGTTCACGTACTGGCCCAACCGCGTGCGCGAAGGAGGCGCTGTGCTGGCGCCGGGCGCGCCGGACCACCCGATCAGGTTCATCGACGCCCGCGACGTCGCTGCGTTCATGCTCAGGACGCTCGAGGACCGCAGCTTCGGCATCTACAACACCAACGGGCCCGTGGGCGAGGCGATGACCATCGGGCGATTGCTGGACACGTGCAAAGCGGTCACGGGCTCGGACGCCGAGTTCACCTGGGTGGACGCCGATTTCCTGAGCGCCCGCGGCATCAACGGGTGGGTGCAGATGCCCGTCTGGCTCCCGCCCGTGGGCGAGTACTCGGGGTTCCACTCGACGAGCCTGGAGAAGTCCGCGGCTGCGGGGCTCGCGACACGTCCGCTCGAGGAGACTAGTCGTGACACGCTCGCGTGGTTCGACGCGTGGCGCGGGGGCGACGCCCGGGCGCGCGGCGAGGCGTACGCGCCGGGCGGTAGCGTGCCCGGGATCACTCCCGAGCAGGAAACCGAGACGCTGGAGGCCTGGCGGGAGCAGCGGGGATCGCCCTGATCCGTCGGCGGTTTCTGCGTCTTCGGCGTCCGGTATAGTCTGTGCGGCATGAGTGTGAACGAGTGGACAGCATGAGCGATGGGTGCGAGATCGGTGTGGGTGTGATCGGTCTCGGGTTCATCGGGGCGACGCACCTGCGCGCGTTCTCGGCGGTCTCGGGCTGCCGCGTGGTCGCGGTCTGTGACGCGGACGCCCATCGCCTGGACGGTCGCCCCGCGCGCCAGGGGAACTTTACTGAGACTGACGAGGCGCCCCTGTTTGACCCGGACAGGGTCGCGGTGACCACGGACCCGGCGGCACTGCTACGCAACGAGCACGTTGATCTGGTCTGCGTCTGCACCCCGACGGACACGCACGTGGACCTGGCCATCCGGGCGCTCGACGCGGGCAAGCACGTGCTGGTC
>JAJDDH010000174.1 GCA_029260415.1 Phycisphaerales bacterium
GGCTACCTTGCCGCCTCGGGGCTGGCGACCGACTTCTTCGGGGGCGCCGTCAGCTCCTGGGCCATCCTCCCAGACATCCAGGACCTCGCCGCGGACGACACCGTCACCGTCTGGATCTACGGTGGAGGCGGATTCTCCCACGACACCTACTTTGATGTTCGCTACTCCCCGACCGGCGGCGACGACACGGGCAGCGGCCCGGACGCGGTGGGGGACTTCACCCAGACCCTCTACACCGCGAAGCTTCCCGTCGCGCAGGTCGGCTACCACCGAGTCACCGCGCCTGTGCCGGGCAGCGGGCGTCTCGCGCTCCGTTTCCACGCCCCGTACTTGCGGACCTTCGCGGGCGAGGGCGCCAACTTCTCCATCGACACCTTGAGCGTTGGACCCGCAGCCACCGACCCCTGCGGCATCCAGATCCCCGCCGCAGGACAGACCGTCATCTGGACCGCCAGCGCCGGTCCCTACACCGTCTGCCAGAACCTGCTCATCCCTCTCGGGGGTGAGGTGATCGTCGAGGAGGGAGCCGAGATCAGCATCGATCCCGGAACAACGCTCCGTATCGAGGGGGAGCTCAACGTGCTCGGCTCCCCCGCGAGCCCCGTTCGCTTCACCGGCTCGTCCAGTATCGCCGATGGTCTTGAGGTCGGCGCCGACGGGCAGCTCAGCGTCAGCTTCGGTGAAGTCGCGGTCCACGTCCAGGCCGGGGGCGAGAACGCCGCCGCCATCTTCACCGACACCGACTTCATCGCGGGCGCCAGTATCGCGGGTGTGCCAGACTTCGCCGCCTTCGAACGCTGCGACTTCACGGGCTCCAGCGAGCTCGGCGGCTTCGGTGGCCTCACCACCACCATGCGGATGGTTGACTGCGACTTTCGCGACGGCGCAAGCATGCGCGTCTCAGGACTCCTGTACCTGGACAGCGTCACCTCCTCGGGCACGGGGCTGACCCTCTCGAGCGAGACCGTTGCTCATCCCATCCTGCTCGACAACATCTCCGTCATCGGTGACCAGAACAACCCGGGTCTTACCCTCACCGGACCAAACTACCTGCTCGGTGACAACGTCACCCTCCAGGGAAACCTGTACCCGGTCGCCATCGAGGGCGCCGGCGCCGGCCTGCTCTGGGGCTCGACGCTCCCGACGACCGGCAACACCAACAATGAGATCTCGGTCGACCGCTTCCTGACGGGCCCCCAGCGCCAGTGGGCCAACACCGGAATCCCGTACGTCGTCCAGGGCGAGTTCCCCCAGAACTACGGCGGCTCACTCATCGTCGAGCCCGGCACGAACATCAAGTTCGGCCCGGGCGCCGGCGCGTTCCTCATCGGGTCCGCGAACACCGTCCTCCAGGGGACCGCCGAGCAGCCCATCGTGCTCGAATCGCTCTTCCCCGGCGCCGCTCGCTGGTTCGGACTCAAGTGGGTGGACGTGTTCGATGCCAGGGCCCGCCACACCGTTTTCGACGGCGGCGAGATCACCGTCCAGTCCGACGGAGGCGTCATCGACCTCATCAACTGCACCGTCAGCGGCTCGCTCGAGGGAACCGCCTCCGTCACCGGAGGGCTCGTCAACCTGCTCAGCTCAAAGATCATCAACAACAACGTCGGCATGGTGACCACCACCAGCGGGCGCATCCTCGCCGACGGCGAGTTCAGCCCCTCAATTTTCGAAGGCAACACCATTGCCATCGATTACAACAACACCAACAGCACACCCTACCTCCGCTATAACTGGTGGGGCGACCCCTCGGGCCCCACGTCCTCCCTCCATCCCGCCGGCATGGGCGACCTCGTGCAGGACGTCCACCCCGCGGCCTTCACGCCCTTCCTTGAGTCAGCACCGAGCCAGACCGACGAGCACCCCAATGTCAGGATGGAGCCGACCTACTGGTTCGCCAACACCGGCTCGAAGATCATCCTCCGCTGGTCGTCAACCGACGATGATGCCATGGTCGCCCACCGGATCGAGTTCGCGGCCCACGACTTCCCCAGCGAGTTCATGACCGTCGCCGAGCTCCCGGGGGACGCGACGACCTACGAGTTCACTGCGCCCACCGTGCTCCCGAACAACCTGTACCCCACCCCCTCTGCCATCCGCATCGTCGCCATCGACACCGCCGGGCAGGAATCCTGGGACAAATCCGTCCTCCGTATCCCGTACCAGGACGACTGGACCGTCGTCCCGCAGGTCGTCTCTGACCCGGGCGCCGTCCACCCGCACGACAACGTGGACGTCTGCTGGGCCCCCGGGGGCAACGCGAGCGTGTACGTCCTCATGGACGGCATCGGACTCACCGATTCCGCCGGCGGATCCAACACCGGCTGCCTGCCAATCGGCGCCACCCTGCCCTACTCCAGCACCGACACCGCCCGCATCGTCGTTATCACGACTTTCGGCGCTGGCGGGCGCCTCAACTACTCCTTCTCAGACTACTTCTCTATCCGACCCGACGTTCGCTTCGGCGACACGCCCCCAACGATCGACGTCTCGTCCCCCGCGGGCGCCCAGCAGTTCACCGGAGGCGCCACGATCCCAGTCCGCTGGACCGCCAGCGACGACGACGCGCTTCGAGCCTTCAAGATCCAGGCCAGCTTTGACGCCGGGCGGGGCTGGCACACCATCGCCAGTGATCTTCCTGCAGACGCAAGAGCCTTCGACTGGCCCCTTCCCGCCAGCACCGGTATCCAGGACGTGCGTGTCCGTGTTGTCGCGACCGACCGCCGATTCCAGGACTCATCGTCAACCACCGACGCGTTCGAGATCCTCGCCGGCGATGCGCCCAACTGCGCGGCGGACCTCG
>JAJDDH010000175.1 GCA_029260415.1 Phycisphaerales bacterium
CTGCGTGGGCAGCCCCAGCACGAGTATCGCGGTCAGCAGCATCACGAGTCTGTTGAAGTTCATGCTCACCAGTCCCTCTCCACCGCGGCGGGGCGGGGCAGCAACGCCCGTCTGCGCCGGTCACGCATCTCGCGCTGGGCCTCTTCCTTGTCCAGCAGGTCCTTGACACGCTGGTCCGTCGGGTCCTCGGCCTGCGCTTGCTCCTGAGGCTCACCCTCCTGCTGCTCGGAAGGCTCGCCCTGCTCTCCCTCCTGGCCCTGCTCGCCCTCTTCCTGCTCGCCCGCCTGCTGGGCGCCCTCACGCAGGCGTTTGGCCGCCTCGCGCATCTGCTCGGCCGCGGATTTCTGGGGTTCGCTCGCGGCCTCCTGCTCGCCCTCTTCTAGCGACTCGCTCGCCCGCTGCTGCTGCTCGCGGGCCTGCTGCAGGTTGTCGATCGCGTCCTGCATCGCCTGGGCCTGTTCCGTGTCACCCGCCTGCTCGGCCTGCTGCCGCAGCTGCTCGAGCTGCTCCTCAACCTGCTGACTGATCTGGCTCTGGTCCGCCTGCGACTGCTCGCTCGACTGCTGGGCCGACGGGTCCTGCGCCGCGTTCTGCTGGCTCTCCCGCTCCTGCTGGTCGGCCAGCTCCTCCAGCTGCTCCGCCGCGTCGTTCATCTGCTGTTGCTGTTGTTTCTGCTGCTGCTGAGCCTGCTCGACGGCGTCCTGGATCGCCCTGATCTGGCGGCGCACCCGCTCGACGTTCTTGGCCGCCTCACCATCCCCGGGGTCGATGTCCAGGCAGGCGCGGAACGCACGCTCACTCTGGCGGAGCGTCTCGATGATCTGCTCCGGGCTCGCGGGTTGCTCGCTCTGCTGTATCGCGGCGCCGATCGCTTCGTCGTACAGCGCGCGGGCGAGGTTGAACCGGGCGACCGATCGCAGGGCCGGATCGGTCGAGCGCAGGTCCGCGCGTCGGTACAGCTCCAGAGCCGGCTCTCGCAGGCCAGCCCCCAGCAGCTCGTTCGCCTTGGCAAGGCCCTCGCGAGGCGAGAGTCGTTCGATCTCTTCAGCGCTGGGCGCCTGGGGCGCCGTCTCGCCCGGTGGCGCGGGGGCGGGTTGGATCGAGAGCACACTCGCGAGCACACACGTTAGCATCATCGCCTGCTCCTCCTCTGCCCGATCAACGACTCGACCACCAGCAGCACGATCGCGGGGATCAGTGTCCACACGAACCGGTCCGTGTACCGAGTCACCTGCGACTCCCCCTGGTCTGTCTGCTCCGCGCTCGAGATCAGGTCCTTGTACACCTCGTCGAGGGCGATCGTCCCGTCGCCGACATTCAGGAACACGCCCGCGTCCGAGGCCGCGGCGATCTCGCCCAGCGCCTCGGCGTTCAGGCTCGTCCGCACGACCTGGCCCTCGGAGGTCTGGTACCGCCCGCCCTCGTCCTCACGCGCGGGCACGGGCGTGTCCAGGCCGCCGATCCCGATCGCGATGATCCGGACCCCGAGATTCCCCGCGGCCCGCGCCGCCTCGACGGGGAACGAGTCCTGGTCCTCGCCGTCGGTGATGAGGATGATGTCACGGAAGGGCGAGCGGGCGTCGCTGACGTCCTCGTCCGGGTCAAGGGCAAAGACCTGGCTGATGGTCTTGCGGATCGCGTCGCCGATGAGCGTGCCCCCGCGCGGCGCGGCGTCGGGCGACAGCTCCTCGATCGCCAGCGACAGGAAGTCGCGGTCCATCGTCAGCGGGCTCCGCACGACCGGCGCCCCAGCAAACGCGACCACGCCCGCCCGATCCCCGTCGAGCGCGCTGACCAGGTCCTTCATCCAGACCTTCGCCCGCTCGAGGCGGTTGGGCGCCAGGTCCTGGGCGAGCATCGACCGCGAGACATCCACCACAAACACGATGTCGCGCCCGCGCCGCTCGACGCTTCTGCTCTGCTCGCCCCACTGGGGCTGGGTGAGCGTGAGCGCCAGCGCGCCAGCGCCCAGGCAGAGCAGCACCGCCTTGATCCAGCGCCGCGGCCAGCTCACGCTCGCCGTGAGCCTGGCGAGCATCACCGGGTCGGCCAGCCTCGTCAGCAGGCGCCGCGTCCGCAGGAACGAGAGCGAGAGGACCAGCATCAGCACCGGCGCGACCCACAGCGCGTGCAGCCACACCGGGGCGCCCAGGTTGAACTGGTCCAGCGCGGGCATGGCACTGCTGGCCAGCATCACGGCAGCCTCCTCAGCCGCGTGGCGCCCAGCAGCGCCTCCAGGCACAGGCACATAAGGGCGCCCAGCGCCCACGGCGTGAACCGCTCGCGGTAATCCGACAGCTCGTCGAGCTGGATGGTCGTCTTCTCGAGCGAGTCGATCTCGCGGTAGATCTCGCGCAGCTGGTCGCCCGAGTCCACCGCCCAGAACCGCCCGCCCGTCGCCTCCGCGATGTCGGTCAGCAGCCCCTCGTCGATGTGCTGGGTCTGCATGAACATCCGACGCACGCCGCCGCGGATGCCGATGCAGTAGATCCGGACGCCCAGCTCTTTCGCGAGCGCCGCCGCGGCGCGGGGGTTCTCCGTGCCGGCGGTGTTCTCCCCGTCGGTGAGCAGGACGATCGCCTTGCTCTTGAGCTCGAACGCGTCGTTGCCCTCCTCGGCTTGCCGGCGCGCCAGCTCGTCCTCGGCCCGCTTGAGCCTGGCCGTGGCGAGCGCGAGCGCGTCGCCGATCGCCGTGCCCCGCTCCTCGCGGATGCGCGGCGACTCAATCTCCGCCAGCAGTTCCAGCAGCGCCCCGTGCTCCCGTGCCAGTGGAGTGATCGTGTCGGCGTACGACCCGAACGCGATCAGCCCGATCAGGTCGCCCTCGCGCCCTTCCAGATCATCACCGTTCCCGCCCACGAACTCCGCGAGCACGCTCTTGGCGGCCT
>JAJDDH010000176.1 GCA_029260415.1 Phycisphaerales bacterium
CTGCCGTGGAACACCGACGAGGACGGCGCGCGGGTCGTGGACCGGTCCGACCGCGATCGGGCGTTCCTGAGCGAGCACGGGCTGACCCGCATGCCGTAGGCGTGCGTTGCCCGGGCGCGATGGCTGTGCGATACTGACCCGCATGCGGGTGGGAGAACAACGATGAGCGAAGCAGAGGGTCGTCTGGAAGACGTGCGCGTGCTGATCGTCGATGACGACCGGGACGTGCTCGAGTCGATCGACGCGGTGTTCCAGGCCGAGGGCGCGCTGACGATGGTCGCGATGGACGGCGACGAGGCCGTCAAGATCTGCGCCGAGGACCCGCCCGATCTGGTCGTGCTGGACGTGATGCTGCCCAAGCGTTCCGGGTTTCTGGCGCTGGAGAAGATCAAGGGGTACGAGAACTCGCCGATCGTGATCATGGTCACGGCCAACGAGGGCAGGCGCCACCAGGCGTACGCCGAGAGCCTGGGCGTGGACGACTACCTGCTCAAGCCCGTGCCCCTGAGCCGCCTGCTGGACACGGCGGTGCGTCTGCTCGACGAGCTGGACGACGAGGGCGACGACGACTGAGCCTGGCGGCGGGCGTCAAACGAACTGGGGTGTTCGCATGCGGATGAGGAACGGTCGGAACGACGCGCCGGATCGGGTCGCGTGTGTCGACATGCTGATCCGAGCGCCGGCGCCCGGGGTGTTTCACGCGTTCGTCGAGCCCGCCGAGCTTCGGAAGTTCTGGCTCAAGGACGCGTCCGGGCCGCTTAGTGCGGGCGCGCGGGTCGAGTGGGCCTTTATGGTCCCCGGAGCGGTCGCGTCGGTCGTCGTCACCCGGTTCGAGCCCGACGCCCACATCGCGTTCGATTGGGGCGACAGCCTGCATGTCGCGATTGACTTCGAGACCTTCGGCGAGGGCTCGACGAAGCTCACAATCCGGACCACGGGATTCCAAGACGACGACATCGACGCCCTTGTCGACGTGACCAAGGGATTCACCATCGTGCTGTGTGATCTCAAGATCCTGCTTGAGACCGGGCGATCCCCGAATCTGGTCAGGGAAAACGCCGAGCTGATCGTCAGCGGGATATAGCCGCGGGCGTGCCGGTCCTGCCCCGCGCGGCGCCCGCCCGGCACGCGACGCCCGGACCGGCAACAATGCCCACGTGGGTCGCTCCAAGAAACGCCAGCTCGTGCTCCTGAACCCGAGGGACCCGTCGGACATCTCCGAGGGGTACAACCCGCTGGGGAGCCTGCGGGACCTGGAGGACGCGATGGCGCCCTTCAACACCGCGCCCGACGGCTCGCTGGGCGCCTCACGCGGGACGATGTTCCTCCACGGCCCCGGGATCGTCGTCGAGATCCCCCGGGGGCACGACGTCATCCAGCAGGCCCTGGTGACGGTCATCGAGGCGGATATCGCCTTTCCCGTGCTCATGCGGATGTGCCGGGCCAACGCCTGGAAGCTCCAGGACGTCGAATCGGGCCAGATGTTCGGCTAGAGCGATCCGTCGGAACGGTCGATCTACGATCCATCATGCCGACGTACGTGTACGAGTATCTGGACGAGGACGGCACGGGCACGGGCGAGTGCTTCGAGCTGGTCGAGTCGATCAAGGACGAGGCGCTGACCGAGCACGAGGGTCGCCCGGTGCACCGGGTGCCGCAGGCGCCGATCATCGCGGGCAAGTGGTCCGACATGAAGTCCAAGAGCGCTCTGAGCAACTCGAACCTGGAGCGGATGGGCTTTACGAAGTACCAGAAGAACTCGGACGGTGGCCTCTCCCGCGTCGCGGGCGACGAGGGCCCCAAGACCGTCAGCCCGCTGGACGACTGACAGGACAGGTCATCGGATCGCCCGGTCTGAGCGCTGGCCTCGCGCTGGCGCACAGCACGATCAGCACGCCCAGCAGCGCGCCCGTCTGGCTGTTCAGATGAACCACATCAAACCCGCCCGCCAGGAAGAGCCCGAGTAGCGCGAACGCGGGGCCGCTGTCGTACGAGGCGAACCGCTCGCCCGGGGCGCCCTTGAGCCCGCTTGTCAATGACACGATCAGCACGCCCAGCGCCAGCAGCACACCGACGACCCCGGTCGTCGCGCCGATCTGGATGAGCGTGTTGTGTGCGTGGTCGTGCACGGGGTGGGCGTCCGGGTCCTTGCCGTCGCGTTGGAGCTGCGCGCGCACGCTCGCGGCGTACCCGCCCAGCCCGACGCCCTGGATCGGGTCGCGACGCAACGCGTCCACGCCCCATCGCCCCATCATCAGCCGGGCGCCGGTGAAGGTGTCGTAGTCGCCCTCGCTGGCGCGGGCGAGTTCCTGCCGCGCCTCGCTGAACCGGCTCTGGACCAGGTTCCCCGCGACCAGCCAGCCCAGGGCGAGGGTCAGCACGATGACGATCAGCCCGCCCCAGAGGGTGCTGGCGCCGAACCGGCGGCGTCGCAGCTCGTGCGCGCCCGCGACGATCAGCGCGATGAAGACCAGCGCCGCGCTGGCGATCCAGGCGCCGCGGGTGCCGGTCGCGAGGACGCCCATGCCCGTGATCACGCAGCCAGTCACGCCCATGACGCGCCAGCGTCCCGAGCCCCTGAGGGCCGCGGGCAGGTGCAGGCCCAGCGCGCCCGTGAGCAGCGTGCCCCCGACGACGGGGTCCCACCATCCCGAGTTGCGCCCGAGGTGTCGGTTCCACTGGATGAGCGGCACGTCCAGCGCCACGCCCAGGGCGTGCAGCAGCTGGATGGTGTTCCCGATCAGGAAGCCGACGCAGAGGGCGCCGATGAACCAGCGCCGGTACTCGATGAGCGGCCAGAGGATGACCCACACGCCCAGCACACGCGCCATCGCCAGCTCGTCGAGCCCGTGGGTGACGTCGGGCGACCAGAGCAGGCTGAGCGCGCCCCAGAGCGTGAAGGCGATCGACAGCCAGAGCGCGGGCTGGAGCAGGCAGGACGCGTAGGCCCGCCAGGTGTTGTTCAGGCGGATGAACGTGTAGACGAGGGCGGGGGCCAGGGCGATCTCGGTGGCGCTGGTGGTCATCGTGAGCGCGATCAGCCCGCCGGTGATAAAGAGCCACTGCAGGCGGACGCCCACGCGGTCCTGCTGGTGCTGGCGGGCGAACGCGTCGTCCCGCTGGGATCGGTTGATCCAGGGGGCCCGGGCGAGGCGGGCCAGGAAACCCGGTCGATTGGCTTGCGGCCCGGTGGAAGATTCGGATGATGGAAGGGGTTGGCCCGATGGCATTGGGGTGCATCATGGGGCTCTGGGGGCTGCTGAGCAACCGGGATGTCACGGCCCGGTCAACCGGGGCGAACCCTCGGGGGTAGGGTTCCGAAGAAGAAGTGGGCCAGCCACGCCCGCAGGAGTGAGCCATGGACGACATTCGCCGCGTGCTCGGCGCCGCCTCGAAGCGGCTCTTCCTCATCGATCTGCTCAAGACCCTGACGATCTGCGTGACCATCGCGCTGGGCGTGCTGGTGCTGGCGCGGATCGGGCAGAAGCTGTTCCCGTTCGAGCTGCCGTGGATGTGGGTATTTGTTGGCGCGGGCGGGCTGAGCGCGGCCAGCGCCCTGATCTGGAGCAGCGTGCGGCGCGCGCGCGGGGCGGAGGTCGCCCGTCAGGTCGATGAGCGGGCGGGGCTGCGGGAGTCGATCTCCACGGCCCTGTGCGTCGAGCAAGAGAGAACTGCCTGGTCCAACGTCATCGTTGAACAGGCGGGCGAGCGCGCCCGGCGCGTGGTGGTGCGCGACGCGATCCCGATCACGCCCCCCCGTGTCTGGCCCGCGGCCCTCGCGGCGGCGCTGGCGCTGGTGATCGTCTGGTGGCTGCCCAGCTACGACGTCGCGGGCCTGTTCGCGGCCCGGGACGCGGCCGACGACGAGGCACGCCAGGTCCGGGAGGTCATGGGCGAGGTCAAGGCCAGCGAGAAGAAGATCGAGGACCTGCTCGCCAGCACGTCGGTCGAGCTGGACGATGACGACGCGGACGACGACGCGGACGGCGACAGCGAGCTGGACGAGCCGACCCGGGCCGACGACGTGCGCCGGGCGGCGATCAAGCGGCTGACCAAGCTCTCGGACAAGATCAAGCAGGCGCAGGACGGGGACAAGAGCGCGAAGCTCGAGTCGCTCAAGCAGTCGCTGCGGAAGCTGCGTCAGCCGGGCGACGGGCCGATGACGGAGTTCTCGCGCCAGCTGGCGCGGGGCAACTTCGGGGAGGCCAAGGAGCAGCTCAAGGAGATGAGCGAGCAGCTGAGCGCGGGCGAGCTGGACGCGGAGGAGGCCAAGAAGCTCAAGAAGCAGCTGGAGAACCTGGCCAAGCAGATGGAGAAGCTGGCGCAGAGCCGCGAGCAGTTGGAGCAGAAGCTGCAGGAGGCGGGGCTGAGCCAGGAGCAGGCCGAGCAGGCGGCGCAGAGCCCGTCAGAGATGTCCGAGATGCTTGAGCAGAACGCCCCGGCGCTGAGCAGCGAGATGATGAACCAGCTCTCGCAGATGGCCCAGGCGCAGCAGAACGCGAGTGAGTCGATGCAGTCGATGTCGCAGGCGATGCAGCAAATGGCCCAGAGCATGAGCGAGCAGTCGATGAGCCAGGAGGGCGCCCAGAGCATGGAGTCGCTCAGCGAGCAGCTCTCGAGCATGGAGATGTCGCAGGGCGAGATGGAGTCGCTCGAGTCCGCGATGAGCGAGATCCAGAACCAGATGCAGCAGATGGGCCAGGGCATGGGCGAGTGCTCGTCCTGCGGCGGCGACTGCACGGGCGAGTGCGGCGGGCAGGGCGATGGCAACTGGTCCGAGGGCGACAGCGACAGCCAGGGCGAGGGCTCGGGCGGCGCGGGCCAGGGCACGGGCGAGAGCCCCGAGGAGCAGGCCATCGACTTCATGCTCGAGAAGAAGAAGCAGAAGGTGACCAACCGGGGCGGGCCGACGATCGGCTCGACGATGGTGTTCGGCGACCAGGTCCGGGGCGAGTCGGTGGCGCAGTTCGAGGGCGCCGTGGGCGCGGGTCGGGCGGAGGCTGCCGAGGCGATCGAGACCAAACGCATCCCGCGCGAGTACGAGCAGGCGGTGCAGCACTACTTCGGGCGCCTGGAGGCCCGGGCCAAGGCCAAGCGGGGCGACGGGCCCGTGACGCCCGCGGGCGACGAAACCGACGACTGACCCCCTCGCTCATCGCGGCGGGTTTGGTAGGATTTGTCGATGAGCGTGCGCGCCAACCTCCGAGCCGGCCTTCAGGGCGTGATCCGACCGGTCGCCGTTCTGGGCGCCGTGATCCTGGGCGGTGCGGCGCTGCAGGGCTGCGCCAGGCCAGACGAAGAGCCGCCGCAGCGCACGCTGGTGCTGTACTCAAGCGTGGACGACGAGCTGCTGCGCGAGATCGTGGACGCGTACGAGGCGGAATCGGGCGTGGATGTCCGGGTCGTGGGCGACACGGAGGCGACCAAGACCACCGGGCTGGTGATGCGACTGATCGCGGAGCGGGACGCGCCCAGGGCGGACGTCTGGTGGTCTTCCGAGGCGTTCGGGACGATCAGGCTGGCGCGCGAGGGCGTGCTCGAGGCGTACACCAGCAGCAAGGGCGAGGCGGAGTTCGTGGGGGAATGGCCCGAGCGTCTGCGCGGCGACGGTGGACGCTGGTACGGGTTTGCGCTCCGCGCCAGGGTGATCGCCTACAGCCCGACCCGCGTGCCCGAGTCGGAGATCCCAGAGTCGCTGGCGGAGCTGACCGGGCCCGCGTGGAAGGGGCGCGTCGGGATGGCCCGCCCCGCGTTCGGCACCACCCGCGGGC
>JAJDDH010000177.1 GCA_029260415.1 Phycisphaerales bacterium
TTGAGCGCAAACACCGACGCCACGGCGTCCTCATCCGTCGCGAGAGCGCCCAGGCCGTAGACGGTTTCGGTGGGGAAGGCGACCAGCCCGCCGGCGCGCAGGCGTTGAATGCAGACATCGATCCGCTGAGCGGGCGCGCCCATCGCGCCCTCACTCGCCCTCGGGCATGCGGTAGTCCAGCGCCCGGTTGCCGTCGAGCACCTGGTTCGCGTCGGGCACGATCAGATCAATGCGCGACCGCTCCAGCGCCGTCCCCGTCGCGGCGTACAGCCTCGCGATCGAGCTGTTGTAGTCCACCAGCGATAGGATCTCGTTGATCTCCGCAGAGGCCAGCGCCTCCTGCTGGTTCAGCTCCAGGTTCAGCCGCTCGACGGAGTAGCCCGAGTTGGTCAGCTCCTTCTCGACCTGCAGCGTCCGCAGCGCCTCGCCCTGGGCGATGCGCGTCAGCTTGGCCTGCTCGATGAGTCGGTAGTCACGGACCACGCTGTCCAGCGCGTTCTTCACATCCAGCACCACGCCCTGCACGGCGCGCCGGTACGACGTGATCGCCCGCAACCGCTCGAGGCGTGCACGCCGCGATCCCGCGTTGCCCGCCCGGTTGCCGAGGGGCTGCTCGAAGAGCACGCCCAGGAGGAACTCGTCGAGAAACTCCCCGTCGCCAAGGTTCCCGTAGGCCTTGCCCATGTCGTCGTCGAAGCCGATGAGCGCGACCTGACCGGTCAGGTCCAGCCTGGGCTTCGCGGCGTTCTGCGCCACCACCTGGCGGACCGACGCGTCGTCGATCGCCAGGATCGCCTGCTGGATCTCCGGGCGGGCGTCGATCGCGGTCGTCACGGCATCGAGCAGGCTGAACTCGATCGGCTCGTCCACCGCCCGATCCACAGGCACCAGCATGATCTCGCTGCCCACGGGCAGGTCCGGGTCGTTGATCAACGCCTTGAGCCGGTCGCTGGCCCGGCGCAGCGCCGTCTGCGCCACGAGCAGATCCCCCTTGCGCCGCTCGACCCGCGCCGCGGCGTCGGCGACCTGCGCCTGACGCGCGTCCTGGATGCGCCGGATGCGGATGTCGTCGCGAACCTCCACGCCCCGGTCCAGCAGGCGCGCCCGGATCGCCAGCGTGTGATACGCCAGCACCAGGTCCCAGTACGCCGTCTCGACCTCGGTCACGGTCCCGATGAGCTGGGCGTGCAGCGCCGCGATGTCGCTCCGCTCCGCGTTCTGCGCGATCCGCACCTGCGACAGCGCCGTGCCCGACCCCGCGCCCCGCAGCAAGGGCTGCGTCAGCCCGACGACCACGTCCACGCTCTGCGCCGGGTTGGGCGACGGCGTCGTCCCGAAGAACGACGTCCGCACGTCGGAGTACAGCAGGTCCTGGCGGACCTCGAGCTGACCGCCCGTCACCAGGTTGCGCCGCAATCCGGTGGCCGAGCTGATCCCCTGCGAGGAGTTGAGCACCGCGCCGGGGCCCGTGAACGTCTGGCCCGCCTGCGGGCGGTCCGTGTCCTGCCACTGGTTGTTGGAGAACAGCAGCCAGTCGAACGCCGCCTGGGCGCTGACCACGTCCGCCTCGCGGATCGCAGGCCCGAGGCGCGCGATCTGCACGTCCAAGTTCCGCTCCGCCGCCGAACGCACGCACCGCTCCAAGCTCACACCCACGACGCGCTGGGGCTGCCCATACAGGTCCTCGCTCAGCAGCGACTCGATCGGGTCCGCCCCGTCGCCTGCGCCCGTCGCCAGGTCGTCCAGGTACGCCCCGGGCGAGTACTCGCGCTCGATCTGCTCCAGGTGCTCCGGGCGGATATCCAGCTCGCTCAGGCCCGATTCGCGGGTGGTGGTGCGGCGCTGCGGGCTGCCCTCCGCCTCGGCGATCTCGCGCCGGGCCGAGTCGATCACCGACCGGCGCAGCTCCTTCTCGGAGCGGTGGGCAATGGGCGAGGCGCAGCCCCCGATGAGCAGGGCGACGGCTCCGAGATGGGCCATCGTCAGCGGGCGCCAGGCGGGGTTGGTCTGGGCTGATTTGGTAAATGTCATGGGCGATGGAAGGTAGATCGGATGGGGCTGAGGGTCAAAGGATCGGGCTCCGATCCCCTTGTGCACAGCCCCGGTCGCCGCAGCGCCACGCCGGTTCGGCGGGTACACTCAAAAGAGTGTTGCCGCACCCGCTGGCGACGCCCCCGGGCCAGGGAAGGATCCCCGCCCGGCGCGATGGTTCAGGCTCGGCGAGCGAGCCCGTCGCGATGCCCCACGACTCACGGAGGAAGACCAGTGCGTCGCGCCCCCACACGATCACCCAAGCAATCCCTCCCCTCCGTCCGGACACTGCTGGCCGGAGCCCTCTTGGGCGCCCTGCCCCTGACGGCCCTCCCCGGAGCGGCCCAGGCCCAGTCGCAGGCCCAGATCAAGGACGCCGCCCCCCGCTGGGTCGTTATCACCAAGGACGACGCCCCGGTCCGCTGCGACGACTTCGAACGCTTCTACAAGGTCGCCAGCCTCGACACGGGCAGCGTCCTCCGCGCCGACGGCCAGTCCACCCAGTGGGCCCGGGTCATCTACCCCGTGGGCGTGCCCGCGCTCGTCCCCGCGGCCGACGCGAAGGTCATCGACGACAAGACCATCGAGCTGACCACCGCCAGCCGCCTGCGGGCGCCCAGCGCCATCCTGGGCATCGCCGGGAGCTGGCGCTCGCTGTACTCCGAGGCCGTCCCCCAGGGCACGCGCCTGGAGGTCATCGAGAAGGAGATGGGCGCCAACAACGAGGTCGCGGCCTACCGCGTCAAAGCGCCCCACCCGCCCGTCGCCCCCGAGCCGCCCTACGCGTACGTCAAGCTGGAGTACCTCCGCGATGCGACCCCCAGCGAAGCCCAGGCGCACATCAAGGCCCTGAGCGCCATCCCGGGCGCCTCGCCCGTGCCCGTCAAGACAGCGGAGATCATCCCCGACGCCGTCGAGGTGGTTGAGAATCGCGCGAAGACGACGCCTGTGCCCGTTGCTGAGGCGCTGGCAACCGAGATCGCGACGCCCGTCAGGACCGAGACCGAGCGCGCGACGCTGGAAACCGTCGAGGACGTCGTTGAGCTCACCGACGACCGGTCCGCCGCGGACGAGAGTGAATGGATCACGAGCGCCGATCAGCCCGACGCGAACGTCGCGAACGAGGCGGCGAACTCGCTGCTCGAGCCGATGGTCCTGCCGGGTCAGGAGGACCGCACAGCGCCGCAGCCGGTCCATGAGCAGGCCGCGAACCAGCCCACCACCCCCGAGTCGGTTACGCCCATCCAGAACGGCGCCGCTGCCGAGCAGCCCGAGGTGACGCCGATCCCCGAACCGGCCCCCGTGCTGGCGCCGGAGCCGTCCTCGATCGAGGACCTGGAGCTCGCCCTGACATCCGCCCGCCGCCTGCCCAAGGAGGCGCTCGACGAGGCCCTGGACGAACTGCACGCCGAGTACCAGCGGACGCTCAGCGCCGAGGAGGCCAAGGGGCAGGACGAGAAGGTGCTTCAGGCCATCCGCCGCCGCGTCGCCTGGCTCGACCTGCGCATCCAGACCCGCGACCAGCGCCGGGCGCTGGACGAGGCCCTCCGCTCGGCCTCGAGCCGCGAGCAGGCCATCGCCTCCAGGGTGCAGACCTGGCAGTCCGGTCGCTCGTACTCGATGGTCGGGCGCCTGGCGCCCAGCGCCGTGT
>JAJDDH010000178.1 GCA_029260415.1 Phycisphaerales bacterium
ACGGCGCCCAGATGGTGGAGTACGCCGGGTGGGAGATGCCCATCCGCTACGCCGGGATCCGCGAGGAGCACGAGCAGACGCGCAGCTCGGGCAGCGTGTTCGACGTGTCGCACATGGGGCGCCTGTCGGTCAAGGGGCTGCACGCCAAGCGGCTGCTCGAGCGGGCGTGCTCGCGCCGGATCGGGACCATGGACAAGGGGCAGTGCCGGTACTCGCTGATGTGCAACGAGTCGGGGGGCGTGCTCGACGACGTGATCGTGATGCGTCAGGACGACGACGAGTTCCTGGTGGTGGTCAACGCCGCGAACCGGGAGAAGATCGTCGGGCATCTCAACGCGATCGTCAGCGAGCGTGACCTGAAGCTCAAGCTCGAGGACCGCACGGAGAAGACGGCGATGATCGCGGTCCAGGGCCCGAGGGTCATGGAGCTGATCGCGGGGGTGAGCAGCGAGATCCCGACGCTCAAGCGGTACCGGTTCACGGTCAAGAACCTGATGATCATGAAGCTGATCGTCTCGCGGACCGGGTACACGGGCGAGAACGGTGTGGAGGTGATCCTGCCGGCGAACATGGTGCCGATGGCGATGAAGCTGCTGATGAAGGACGTGGACCCGAAGGACCCGGACGCGGTGCTCAAGCCCGCGGGGCTGGGCTCGCGCGACACGCTGCGTCTGGAGGCGGGGATGCCGCTGTACGGGCACGAGCTGGGGGAGGACATCAACGCGCTGGAGGTCGGGCTCGACTTCGCGATCCACCTGGACAAGACCGCCGAGGAGGACGGCGAGACGTTCGTCGGGCAAGAAGCCCTCATCGCGACCCGCGACTCGGGCGGGCCCAAGCGGACGCTAGTGGGCATCGAGCTCGAGGGCAAGCGGACGCCGCGCCAGGGGATGGCGATCAAGTCGGGGGACGAGACGATCGGGGTGGTGAGCAGCGGGTGCGCGAGCCCGACGCTGGGCAGGCCCATCGCGATGGGGTTTGTGCAGGCGGGGCGGGTCGAGGCGGGGTCGTGTGTGCAGATCGACGCGGAGCGGGCGGTGCTCGAGGGCAAGGTCGTTCCGCTGCCGTTCTACAAAGCGCCGAAGTAACTCGGGGTGGGGCCGGCATTTTGGCGCCCATCTTTGTTGCTGAGTTCTTTCGCCGGCACGATACCGGCGTCACCAAGAATCAGGCGCCGTTGAGGTCTGGCTTGGGGGTGTCGAGCTCGACCCAGCCGCCCTCGCTGTGGCGGACGACGACGCCCGTCGCGGCGTAGATCACCTGCTCGGCGATGTTGGTGCAGTGGTCCGCGACCAGCTCGCACTGGTGGACGATGTGGTGCAGGTGGAAGGCGACGTCGGGCTCCATGCGCCCGTCGGCGACGCGCTGCTCCGACGAGCGGAAGATCTTCTCGGAGAACTTGAGGACCGCGTCCTCGGAGCGGAGGACGACCTTGGCCCGCTCGGCGTCGAAGCCGGCGAAGGCGCCGATGGCGTCGCGCAGGATCCCGATCACCGAGTTGGTGATGACGCGGGTGGACTCGGGGAAGGGCGTCGTGCGGTCGGCCAGCTCGATGACCCGCTCGGCGACAGCGCCCGCGGCGTCGGCGATCCGCTCGAGCTCGTTGTTCACCTTCACGCAGACCAGCAGCTCACGCAACCGGTCCGCGCCGAGCCCGTCGGTCGCGCTGGACACGTCGCAGAGGATGTTGACCGCGTCCTGCTCGACCTTGAGATCGATCCGGTCCACCTCGTCGTCGGACTCGAGGACCTTCTTTGCCACGTCCAGGTCTCGGGCGAAGATCGAATCGAACGAGTGCTCGACCATCTCGCGGACAAGGGCGCCCTGGGTCACCAGATCGCCCCGGAGGGCGTCGATGCGGTCGGCGAACGGTTGGGGCGTTGAACTCATGCTGGCGGCGCCTGCTTTCGGTCTCGGGTCCGTGGAGTAGCGTATCCTCCCGCGAGCCCCCGGCGCTCGGCCGATGGGGCGATTCTGACACTCCGAAGCGAGACCGACCCATGTTCGACATCGAACTCGTCCACGCCCGCCAGATCATTGATTCCCGGGGCAACCCGACTGTTGAGGTTGAGGTCGCCCGGTCCTGCGGCGCCACGGGGCGGGCCGCGGTCCCCTCGGGCGCCTCGACGGGTGAGAACGAGGCCGTCGAGCTCCGCGACGGCGGCGAGGCCTGGATGGGCAAGGGCGTCACCAGGGCGGTCGCGAACGTGATCGAGCGGGCGGCGCCCGCGATCGAGGGCTTCGACGCCCGCGAGCAGGAGCTGATCGACTCGACGCTCATCGAGCTCGACGGTACGCCCAACAAGTCGGAGCTGGGCGCCAACGCGACGCTGGGCGTCTCGATGGCCGTGGCGCGTGCCGCGGCGGAGGCGTCGGGGCTGCCGCTGTACCGCTACCTGGGCGGGTCGGGGGCGAAGGTGCTGCCTGTTCCGATGCTCAACATCCTCAACGGGGGCAAGCACGCGGACAACACGGTGGACTTCCAGGAGTTCATGATCCAGCCCTGGGGCTTTGACGATTTCAACGAGGCGCTGCGCGCGGGCACGGAGATCTACCACACGCTCAAGAAGGTGCTGTCCAAGCGGGGCATGTCCACCGCGGTTGGCGACGAGGGCGGGTTTGCGCCCGACCTGAAGGACAACGAGGACGCGCTGAAGATCATCGAGGAGGCCGTGGACAAGGCGGGGTATTCCTGGGGCGAGCAGATCTTCGTCGCGCTGGACCCGGCGACGAGCGAGCTGTGGAACGAGGCGGAGAAGGACGGCAAGCAGGGCTACAAGTTCTTCAGCTCCTCCCAGGAGGTGATGAGCTCGGAGGACCTGGTCGCGCTCTGGAGTGACTGGTGCGCCAAGTACCCGATCCGCTCGATCGAGGACGGCCTGGCGG
>JAJDDH010000179.1 GCA_029260415.1 Phycisphaerales bacterium
CACGACCCACGACAGCAGCGTGGGCCAGGGGTTGTCGTACAGCACCCAGTACAGCGCGCAGACGCCAGCAAACGCGAGCGCGCTGCCCCCGAGCACCAGCAGCCCGTCGCGCCCGCTGAGCGCCCCGGCCGCGAACGCGCGGCGCGCCGTCCGCGGGTTGGCCGCGTCGATCTCCCGGTCCGCGACGCGATTGATCACCATCGCCCACGTCCGGGCCAGGAACATGCAGACCACGACCAGCGTGAGCATGCCCCCGAAGCGCGACCAGTCGATCCCCGCGTTGTCTCTGGGCGCCACGAGAAACGCCGACAGCAGCGCGAACGGCAGCGCAAACACCGAGTGCGCCAGCTTGATGTCCGCCCCCACCAGGCGCAGCTTGGCCAGCCAGCTCAGCTCCGGATTGCCCTGGGTCGTCAGCGTGCTCACGCCCAACGCTACGCCCGCAAACAACGCCCGGGCGATGTCTCGCCCGGGCGCCGCTGACCATCGAGGCCTGGGTTGCGTGCTCGGATCAGGGGCAGCCAGCGCCGAAGGCGCCCAGGAACGAGATGACGTCGGAGAAGTCCAGCGTCCCGAAGGGCTCCGCCAGGTCCGCGGCCGCGTCCCCGCCGCCGAACGCGGAGAGGAAGGCGATCACATCGGAGAAATCCAGCGTGTCGAACGGCTCGGCCAGATCGGCGTCGTTGCACCCCGCGCCCTCGCAGGCGTTGAGCATGACCGCAAGCTCGTCGGAGTCCACGTCGATGTAGGCCAGGTCCGCGATCCCGTCGCCCGCCAGATCGGCGCTGGCGATCGCGCCGGGCGCGCCGTCGGCGCCCTTGCGGATCTGGGACTGGAGCGTGCCGTCCCCGTTGCCGTGGAGGATCGACAGCTCGGTGGTGTCGATGTTGGTCGCGACCACGTCCGGGATCCCGTCCGCGTTGACGTCCGCGATCACGCACGTGTTCGGGCGTTGCCCGATGGTGTAGGCGGTGAACGGTGCGAAGGTCCCGTCCCCCGCGCCCAGCAGCACGCCCAGCGCCGCGTCCGTCGGGGGCACGCTCACCACCCGGGGCACGGCGACCAGGTCCAGCGTCCCGTTGGCGTCCAGATCGCCCAGCGCCAGGTACGAGCTGCCGAACGGGGCGGGGAAGCTCATCGGGGGGCTGAACGTCCCGTCGCCCGCGCCGATGAGCACGTCGATCAGGCTGGCGCTCGAGCGCGGCGCCGCCAGGTCCGGGATCGAGTCTCCGTTGAAGTCGCCCGCGACGACCTGGCGGATGTTGTCGATCACGATCGGGCTCTGGACGACGAACGCGCCCGTCCCGTCGCCCAGCAGGATCTGCAGCGTGTCGTCAAGCCCGGCGCTCACGGCCAGGTCCGGGTGCGTGTCCTTGTTCAGGTCCGCGACGGCGATCGTCACCGGCCCGTCGCCCGCGCTGTACCGGACCTGCGCCAGGAACCCGCCCACGCCGTCGCTCAGGATCACGGAGATGTCGTCGTCAAGCACGTTGGCGACGATGATGTCCGGGCTGGCGTCGTGGTTCAGGTCCGCGATGGATACGCCCCCGCCGTACCCGCTGGGAAGCGTGACGGGCAGCGAGAAGGCGCCAGCGCCGTCGCCGTAGAGCACGCTGACATACTCGTGGATGAAGTGCCCGACCACCGCGTCGGGCGCCCCGTCGTTGTTGAGGTCCCCCAGGACCATCTGCTGGGCGTTGGGCGCCGTGGGATAGCGGGTCTCGGGGCCGAGCTCCGGGGTGCACGGCCCCATCGCGAGCGTTGCGAGCATGAGAATCTGGGTAAGCATGGCCTGTCCTCCTGTACGTGGTTCAGGAGGGTCGGCGACAAACGAGGCCCCAGCGCTTCACGATTGATGAGCATCCGCGGGCGATTCCCGCTCGATCAGGGGCAGCCCGCCCCGAACGAGGACAGGAACGCCAGCACGTCCGCGAAATCGAACGACCCGAAGGGCTCGCTCAGGTCCGCCTCGGGCGCCTGGGCGCTGAACGCGGAGAGGAACGCCAGCACGTCGACAAAGTCCAGCGACCCGAACGGCTCGGCCAGGTCCGCCGGGCAGTCCGGCGCGGGCGCCTCGAGGCTCAGCAGCAGGTCGTCCACCCGCCACACGCCGCCCGGGCCCTGCCCGATGAACCGGATCGCCAGCCCGTCGTGCAGCGACAGGAAGGGCATCTCGAGCACGCGCAGCTCGAACGCGCCCGTGTCGGGCCCGCTGACCGTCGCGAGCGACGCAAAGTTGCCCTGAATGTCACGGTACTCAACAAGCATCGCATCGGCGCCCCCCGCCCCCTCGCCCCGCACGCGGAAGCTCAGGTACAGGCTCTGCGGGAACACGGTCGCATCGACGAGCTGGGTGGTGGCGCTGTCGCCCGGGTCGAGCGACATCGCCAGCGAACCGTCGACGCCGCCCGCGTCCACGCTCGCGCCGCTCGACTCGCTCCAGCGCGTCGCGACCAGCTCGCCCGACTCGAAGCTATCGCCAAGCGGGAGCACGGCGCCCGTGAACTCGCTCACGGACACGTCGTCGATGTACCACACGTCCGTCGCGTCCGACCCGCCCGCTGTGAATCGGATCGCGAGCTGGTTGGTCAGGTCCGCCTCGGCGATCACCGCCTCGACGCGTTGGTACGCGCCCGCGTCCGGGCCGACGGAGGTCAGCGTTGCCGCGGGCTGCCAGGCGCCCGCCGCGTCACGGTACTCGGCCAGCAGGCTCTCGCCCGCCTCGACACCCTCGCGGCGCGCCATGAAGCTGAAGACGACGATCTGCCCCGAACTCGCCTTGGCGAGCATGGCGTTGGACTCGATCGAGTCGGTCCCGTCGAGGCGCAGCGCCAGCGAGCCGCCGGGCGCCGGGTCCGTCTCCACCTCTGCGCCGCTGATCGCGACCCACGAGAGCTCACCCAGCGCGGCGGTCTCGAAGCTGTCAGCAAACGGCAGCGGCGCCCGGGGCGTGAACCCGAGGGCGATCTGCACCGAGTTGAACGTGTTGACCCGTCCCGCGCCGAACGAGTCGTCCTCGCCCGCCGGGCCCAGATCATCCGCGCCCAGCGACAGGATCTCCTGCACGTCCGTCGGGTGCAGGCCCGGGTTGGCCGCGAAGATCATCGCGCCCACACCCGCGGCGATCGGGCTGGCGAAGCTCGTGCCCGAGCTGGTGCCGTAGGACCCGCCGTTCCGCGTCGAGCGCACGCCCGAGCCCGGGGCCGCGACATCGACCGGGGGCCCGAAGTTGCTGAACCCGCTCTTGTTGTCGCTGCTCGTCGTCGAGGCGACGATTACGTAGTCAGGACGGTCCACGTCGGGCAGCAGCGAGTTGTCGTTGCCCGCCGCCCAGAAGAGCAGCCCCCCGGCCTCCTTGACCTCGATCGCGGCCGCCTGATTGGACGAGGACGTCCCGCCCGAGAAGCTCACGTTGACGATCTGCGCGCCGTTCTGCGCCGCCCAGATCGCGCCCTGCGTCAGGTCGAAGGGGTTGGCCGTGCCGTTGCTGTTGTCCGTCACGCGGATGGGCATGATCTTGAAGTTCCAGCCCGCGCCCACGACGCCTGTCCCGTTGTTGCCGATCGCCGCGGCGCAGCCCGCGACGAACGTCCCGTGCCCGTTGATGTCCTCGACCTCGCCCCCGTCCACCTCTGCCCGGTTGCGCCGCGAGTTGAACCCGGGCACGTACGACGCCTGCAGGTCGGGGTGGTCGGTGTCGCACCCGCTGTCGCAGACCGCGACGATCACCTGATCGCTACCCGTCACCAGGTCCCACGCCGCGGCGGACTGGATCCGGCTGTGCTGCCAGCTGCTCGAGTACAGCGGGTCGTTGGGCGTTGTCGCCGCGGGGTACAGCGTCCAGTTGGGCTCGGCGTACTCGTAGTCGCCCGTCGCCATCAGGAACGCGCTCAGCTCGTCCTCGCTGCTCCCCGCAGGGACCTTCACGACGAACTGCTCCGTGATCGTGCTCGTGCGGGTGATCAGCGGCGACACGCGATCCAACGCCCGGGCCATCGCCCGGGGCTTGGCCCGCCAGGCGCCGCGCACCGCGCCCTTGGGTCGCACGATCAGCTCGCCCGAGAACTCCTGCGACCCCGGGATCTCGACAAACGCCCGGTGGGGAGCCGCGCCCAGGCCAGCGAGCAGCTGGGCGTCACCCACCTGCATGTTGATGTGGGTCGTCAGCGCCGGGGCGGGGCGCCCCAGCTCCTGGCCCATGGAAAGACGACCACCCAGGAGACCCAGGGCGATCGCCGCCGCAACGTACGTGCTCGCTTTACGCATCAGAGACAGACTCCATCGGTTCGTGTCCATTGACCGAGGCAGGGATCGCCCAGGCCCACAAGATGCGGGTCGGGATTCAGGTCTCCTGCTGGTCGTATCAGGCCCGGTTGACTACGGACACCCCTCCGACACAAGCGTCAGGAAGGAAACGACGTCCGTGAAATCCCATACGCCGAACGGGGCGCCCAGATCCGCCGCCGGGCCATTTGAGGCGAAAGCCCCCAGGAACTCGATCACATCCGAAAAATCCAGCACCCCGAACGGCTCGGCCCGGTCCGCCAGCGAGCAGCCCTGCCCCAGGGCGGCCGCCGACCCCACCCCCATGCTCGTCTGACGCATCACCACCTCCGACCCGCTTGAGAGCGCCGGGTCGTGCCAGTGGACGATGGACTCCACGCTCACGAGGTCCTCCTGCTCGTCGAAGAGCAGCTCGATATATGTCTTCCGCCCGGTCGTGGCCATCGGCGCGTCGTAGAGCAGCGACCGATCGGCCAGCTCCGGGTGCTGGGGGGCGAACATGGTCTCGCGCTGGGCCGCGTGGAACTTGATCATCTCCAGCTCGGTTCCCGCACCCGCGAGGCCGTTGAGGTACTCGTCGGGCGTGACTTCGGGGATGATGCCTCCGTCGAAGAGCCCGTGGGCCGCCAGGGTTGTGCCGACCAGCGCCGCGTCCTCGTCCCGGTACCGGAACTTGACCTTCCCGCTGCCCGCGTCCGCCGAGCAGATCTCCAGCAGCGCCCGCCCGTCCCCGTTCCATTCCCGGCTCATCTCCACGGCGTACGTCGCGTGGTGGTCCCCAGAGACCGCCATCACCCGCTGGTTGACCGACGCGTTGTCCAGGAACAGGTCGATGAGCACCTGCTTCTCCGACGCGAGCAGGAACGGGTGCTCGGGCGTGTTGAAGTGATCGTGGTGCGACGAGTCGGTGTGCGACCATCGCGTGTTCCACTTGTCGGCGGACTTGTTGTACGTGAACATGAAGTTGAACACGAGCACCGTCATCGCCTTGTCGTTGCCCGAGCCGATCGCCTCGTCCAGCCACGACAGCTGGGCCTCGTTCCAGACCACGTAGTTGGGACCGCCCACGCCCGTGTCCGTGTCGTCGTTCGCCCACCGGCAGTCGTCGACGTACACAAACCGCACGTGTCGCGTGTCGGTGTAGTAGAACCGCACGTCGTCGTCCGAGTACGAGCGCAGCCCGTCGTGCCAGAGCCCGTCGCCCCAGGGCCCGCCCCCGAACCCGTGCCCGCTCTGCAGCTGCGCCAGCGTCGGGCGGTGCGGCTCGTCGGGGCGGTACAGGTCGATCGTCGCCGCGAACGCGTCCATGACGTTCGTGAACAGTGGGTACCCGATCTCGTTGCGCAACCCCCACGCGCCATCGCCGCCGGCGTACGGGTGATCTCCCGCGTGCACGCTGAACCCGGCGCGGCGCGCCAGCCGCTTCCACACGTAATCGTCCAGGTGGTGCATCGACAACGCCCGGTGCTCCCGCTCGGGGTCCACCGCCCAGATGTTCGGGATGATGTTGTTGTCGTGGTAGTTAAAGTCGTCCGTGTGATACGTGTGGATGACCGGCGCTTGCGTGTCGTCGATCAGATCGCTGAACGCCGCCCCGTACAGCCCCTTGTGCGGGCTCGCGTTCGTGCAGCCCATCGCCAGCACCCGGAACCGGCCCAGCGGCTGTCCGCCCTCGATGCTCAGCGTGTGCAGCCTCCCCGCCGTCGCGTGGGTCGTCTCGGTCCCGCCGTTGGCGCCGTCGGGGTTGATCACCGCCCGCACGTAGTACACGCTCACCGGCGCCAGGTCGCTCGCCGTCCAGCGCACGCCCTCGTCCTCGTCGCCCACGCTGATCCAGGGCGAGGTCTCCACCCCGGCGCTGAAGGTCGGGTCCTGCGAGTACTCGAACCGGACCCGGGCCCGGTCGCCCTCGCTGCTCGCGTCAAACCCGAGCAGCGCCTTGTCGTACCAGAGAATCATCGGCACGCGCACGCTCGTCCCGGACGGGTCGGGCGTCTGCACGCCGAACACCGGGGTCTCATCGACGAACCAGTCCGAGCCGTCGGGGCGATCGCCGGGAGTGTCCCAGCCCAGGTTGGTCGCCCAGTCGCCCGTCGGGGTGAGCTGCTCGTTCTGCAGCAGGTCGGGACGCACACTCGTCATCACGAGGCGCCTGAACCGGACGCGGCACGCGCCGTTCTCCGGGCGACCCTCAAGGTAGATCATCTCGATGTCGTTGCCCAGGTAGGTCCCGTCTGCGGCGCCCTCGTGATCGATCACCCCGTCGAGGTCCGTATCGACATACACCCGCACCTTAGAGCCAGAGCCCGCGGGCCCGTCGGCGGCTCGCACGCGCACCCACACCCGCACCCACGTGTCCCGCGGGATCGGGTTGCCCGTGATCAGCCCCGCCAGGCTTTCGCTCAGCCCACCCGACGCGCTCACCAGACTCATCTGGTCGCCCTCGCCCTCGCGTGTGCGCAATCGCATGCCCTTGCGCGGCACGCTCGTCAGGGCTCGGAAGAAGTACGTCCGCTTGCTCTCGCCCCCGATCGTTGAACTCGTCGCTTTGCTCGCGTCAGCGTCGTGATCGGTCTGACCCTCGTACTGCGTCATCCGCATGTCGAACTGCACCCACGACTCTTGCACGGGCTCGTGGTAGATAATGCGCATGTCCCGACCGCCGACGCCCGCGTTGAACAGCATCGCCGCCTGGCCCGCGTTGTCCGGGTCCGGGGCGATCTCGGTGTCCGTGGCGAGGACCCCCGAGGACTCCCACATCAGCGAGTACTGGTTGCCCTCCAAACGGACATGCCCGTCGCGCGTCAGCCCGACCTGCTGATGCCGGATCACGCCGCCCTGCCCCAGCGCCGTTCCCGCGCCCGAGCCCAGCGCCAGCAGCGTCACCACGACCATCTTCGACAGCGATACCCGCGCCATGCGATCCCCTTTCGCCGGACTCTGGGCCCGGGACCGAGTGTTTCGGCACAAAAACCCTAACGAATCCTGCGGATCACACAAACGCTGATTTCAATTCCGAACATTTGCCGGAAGCCGGCGATCGATGCCCAACGTCGCGTCCCCATACCCCGGAGCGGGGCGTGGGTGTACCCACCCGACGGCGAACCGAACGCTATACGCCCTGCCCGGATCCCGAGTTCCCCAACGCCCTGCCGATATCCTCACCGACCCCCCCGGAGGTTGCGAGTGCCCACCAACACCGACCGCTTCAGCACCCTGCTCCGAGCCCGCCGACCCGGGATCTGGGTCTCCACCCACGAGGAGGCCCAGGCCCTGGACGTCATCGACGACGCCTGCGCCACAGCCAAGCTCGATGTCTGGTCCTGGTCACTCATCGACGGCGTCCGCCACCGGACCAACCTCGCTTCCGACCCCATCCCCGAGACCACCAACCCGGGCGCCGCGCTCTACTGGCTGGCCCGCCAGGAACAGCCCGCGGCCAACGTCCTGCTCGACGTCGCCACCCACCTCGACGAGCCCCACACCCTCCGCGCCCTGCGCCAGCTGCTCGACCGGGCCCGCTCGCTGGGCTCGAGCGTCGTCCTGCTCGACCACGCGCCAACCCTGCCCGAACCCATCCGCGCCCACGTCACGCCCTTCGAACTCGCACTCCCAAAGGACAGCGAGATCGAACCGATCGTGCGGGCGGCGCTCAAGCGCATCCACCGGCGCACGCCGCTGAAGATCGACCTCACCGAGCGCGACTACGCGCTCATCATCAAGAACCTCTCGGGCCTAAGCGAGCGCCAGATCACGCAGATCATCACCGACGTCGCGGGCGAGGACCGCGTCTTCGACGCCCAGGACCTGAACAACATCCTCGCGCACAAACGCACGCTGATGTCCGGCGCGGGGCTGCTCGAGTACGTCGAGTCGCCCGCGACGCTGGACGAGGTCGGAGGGCTCGACAAGCTCAAGAGCTGGCTGGGCGCCCGCAGAGAGAGCTTCAGCGACGAGGCCCGGTCCTTCGGGCTCACGCCCCCCCGCGGCGTGCTGCTGCTGGGCGTCCAGGGCGCGGGCAAGTCGCTGTGCGCCAAGGCCATCGCCACCGCCTGGCAGCGCCCGCTGCTCCGCATGGACCCGGGCTCGCTCTACGACCGCTACGTGGGCGAGTCCGAGCGCCGCCTGCGCGACGCGCTCCGACAGGCCGAGGCCATGGCCCCGGTCGTGCTCTGGATCGACGAGATCGAGAAGGCCTTCGCCTCCGCCGCGGCCCGGTCCACCGACGGCGGGCTCAGCCAGCGCATGTTCGGCGCCCTGCTCACCTGGATGCAGGACCACCGGGCCCCGGTCTTTCTCGTCGCCACCGCCAACAACATCGACGCGCTCCCCCCCGAGCTGCTCCGCAAGGGACGCTTCGACGAGATCTTCTTCGTCGATCTCCCCGGGGACGAGGCCCGGCGCGCGATCTTCACCATCCATCTCGAACGGCGCGACCGCGACCCCGGGGGCTTCGACCTGGACGCGCTCGTGCGCGTCAGCGACGGGTTCAGCGGCGCCGAGATCGAGTCCGCCATCCTCGCGGCCCTGCACGATTGCTTCGCCCGGGACGCCCAGCCCACCACCGACGACCTCGTGGGCGCACTCAACACCAGCCCGCCCCTCTCGGTCACGATGCGCGAGAAGGTCGCTCAGCTGCGCGCCTGGGCAGACGGGCGCTGCGCCAAAGCCGACTAGGCCTTACGGCCCGCCGTCGTCGTCCTCGTCCTTGCCGCCGCCCAGCAGATTGCCAAGCCCACCGCCCACCGCCTCGCGCGCCTTGTTCGTCGCGTCGTCCACCGCCTTGTCGATCTCCTCGCGGGCCTCCTCCGTCGCGTTCTCGAGCGCCCCCTCGGCCTGCTCGCCGATCTTCTTCGCCGCGCCGGTCACGTTCCCGCCCAGATCACCCACGATGCCAACGCCCATGTCCTGCAGCGACTTCAGATCGCCCAGCCCGCCGGTCAGCTCCCCCAGGATGTCGCCCGGGATCACGCCCCCGCCCGCCTCCACGGCCGCCGAGAGCACCGTCTTGATCACCAGGTTCGTCAGCTGCCCGAACGTCATGCCCTCGGACCCGCCCACGTTGGTCAGCTCGATCTGCGGCACGTTGACCGCGACATCGCCCGCGACCAGGCTCAGCCCCGGGATGCCCACGAGGTGGACGTTCACGTCCTCGATCAGCAGGCGGTCGATCGTGACTTTCGGGCCCGAGGTCTCGCTCTCGGGCTTGTCGCCCGCCGAGCCCGACTCGAACCGCTTGAGGTTGTCCAGGATCGTCTGGTAGTTCGCCCTGCCCGCGGACTTGTCCAGGTTCACGTCGATGCTCGACAGGCGGAACTCGGGCACGCGGATGTTGGTCGTGCTCGCCTCCTTCAAGGCCACGCCCACCGCCCCCTCGCCCAGCAGCAGGAAGTGATCAGACGTGTACCCCTCGGGGTTGTCGATCTCGAGCCCGTTCATCTGGAACGTGCCCTTGGAGATCGCCACGTCCACGCTGTCCACGCTCGTCTCGACGCCCGTCGCATACGTACCGCCCTGCTCGATGGCACGCTCGAAGATCGTGTCGATCTGCGAGATGCCGTAGGCGACCAAACCCCCGATCGCGCCGATCACCAGCACCACGAGCAGAGCCAGGATAATCAGGATCTTCTTCACGGCGTCGTCCTCCCTTGTCGCGGCGACCATCCGCCGAGCACAAGGGTATCCGTGACAAACCCGCCGTTCGCGGCGACTTGGAGGATCCGCCAACCCGCCCGCGACCCCGTCGATTCAGAGCGAGAACAGCCCGACAAACAGCAGCACGTCCGTCGCGTCGAACGTCGTGCTCGTGTCCAGATCGGCGCTGGGGTCCTGCGCGATGAAGGCCTGGAGGAAGGCCAGCACGTCCCCGAAGCCCGCCACCCCGTCGCCATCGAAATCGACGCGCGAGTCCAGCACCTCGACCCTGTACGCGGGCATCAGGGTCACCGAACGCGCCCCGTCGTCGGCGGTGATCTGCAGCGAGTCACGGCCGAGACCGGGCCCACCACTGATCGCGATCTCGTACACGCCCCCGCCCAGCTCGCTGATCGCGCCGATCTCGACCACGCCGTCCGAGCCGGGCGCGTGCGCCACGCTGAGCGCGCCTGGCGCCAGATCCACCGCCTTGCCCCGCCAGTCGCGAAGCTCGACACGCACCCGCGCCGCGGAGGCGCCCTCGCCGCTGGCCGCCAGGCTCGTCGCGCCCGTCGCGATCGACCGGACCGCGTCCGGGCGCCCGATCAGGTCCGCCCGCCACGCGTCGTACGTCTCGCGGAGCGTGATCACCGGGTCCGGGTCGGTCGAGATCGTGTTGGGCACGTTGAATGTCATGAAGTAGTCGCCCGCGGCGCAGCCGAGCTCCTGCAGGAACGCGCCCCCGCCCTGGT
>JAJDDH010000180.1 GCA_029260415.1 Phycisphaerales bacterium
CGCCGCCCGATGCTCACGCTCCAGAAACCCCGCGGCCGCCCGCAGGTCGTCCAGGTTCGTCGCGAAGCTCGTCTCGTGGAACTCGCCCTCGCTCTCGCCCAGGCCCGTGAAATCGAACCGGAGCACGCCGATCCCCTCGCCCGTGAGCTGCCTGCTGATCTCCCGCACCACGCGCAGGTCCTTGGAGCACGTGAAGCAGTGCGCGAAGATCGCGATCCCGCTGGGCTCGCCGTCGGGCAGATCCAGCACGCCCGCCACCGGCCCCGCGTGCCCCTCAAAGCTGACTTTGCTCGTTCTCATGCTCTGAGCCTAACCCCTCCCGCTGGTATGATCTTCCCATGCCCCTCACCCGCGACCAGATCACCAAGCGTGCCGCCAGGGAACTCCGCGACGGCTACATCGTCAACCTCGGCATCGGCATGCCCACCCTCGTCGCCAACCACATCCCCGAGGGCATGGACGTCTGGCTCCAGAGCGAGAACGGACTGCTGGGCATCGGGCCCTTCCCCGCTGAATCCGACGTCGACGCCGACCTGATCAACGCGGGCAAGCAGACCATCACCGCCCGAGAGGGCGCCAGCTACTTCTCCAGCGCCGACTCCTTCGCCATGATCCGCGGCGGGCACATCGACATGTGCATCCTGGGCGCCATGGAGATCAGCCAGGCGGGCGACATCGCCAACTGGATGATCCCGGGCAAGATGATCAAGGGCATGGGCGGGGCGATGGACCTGGTCGCGGGCGTCAAGAAGGTCGTCGTCACCATGGACCACTGCTCCAAAAAAGGCGACCCCAAGATCGTCCCCCAGTGCAGCCTCCCGCTCACAGGCCAGGCCTGCATCGACATGATCATCACCGACCTGTGCGTGCTCGAGTTCGACCACGACGCGGGCCGCTTCCGCCTGACCGAGCTGGCCCCGGGCGTGACCGTCGATGAGGTCAGGTCCAAGACCGCTGCGGAGATCCTGACGGATCGGACGCCGGTCGAGATGAGCGTGTGAGCGGGCAAACCTCGGACACCATCCTCATGGTCCGCCCCGCGTCGTTCGGCTCCAACCCGACGACCATCGCCTCCAACGCCTTCCAGAACGCAGCAGTGGGGGACCCCGGGCAGATCCGCGCCGACGCGGTCCGCGAGTTCGACGCGCTCGTCAGCGCCATCCGCGCCGCGGGCGTCAACGTCGTGGTCATCGACGACACCACATTCCCCACCAAGCCCGACGCGGTCTACCCCAACAACTGGTTCACCACCCACCCCGACGGGCGTGCGATCTTGTATCCCATGCTCGGCGCCTCGCGCCGCCTGGAGCGCCGCCCCGACGCGCTCGAGGCCGCCGCGCGCCAGGCCAACCTCGACCTGCGCATCATCGACTCCACGCTCGTCCGCGAGTTCGAGGGCAAGGAACGCTATCTTGAGGGCACGGGCTCGATGGTTCTCGATCGCGTCCACAACATCGCCTACGCCTGCCGCTCCCCGCGCACCGACGAGGGCGTCTTCCACCGCCTCTGCTCGATGCTCGGGTTCGAACCCGTGCTCTTCGACGCGACCGACGCCGCGGGGCGCGCGTACTACCACACCAACGTCCTGCTCTCCGTCGGCGCGGACTTCAGCGTGATCTGCCTCGAATCCATCGACGCGTCGCAGCGCGATGCCGTGCGCACGCGCCTCGAATCCACCGGGCACGCCATCGTCGACGTCACGCGCGAGCAGGCCGCGGGCTTCGCCGCCAACGTCATCGAGCTCCGCGCTGCCTCGGGCGTCCGCGTCCTCGCCCTCTCCGACGCGGCAACGAACGCATTGGGGACATCTACCCAGACGCTCGAAGGCCTGGGCCTGTCACTCGTCCACGCCCCGATCCCCACCATCGAACGCTTCGGCGGCGGCTCCGCCCGCTGCATGATCGCCGAGCTCTTCCTCCCACACGCCTGAGCCGGCCCGCCCTTGCCTGTGCCCGTTGCGAGGCGGTACGCTTGACCGGCGCCCGAGGGGGCGAGCACTCATACAGACTGACCACCAGGAGACAGACACCATGGCCAACTACCCCATCCAGGACGTCGAGGGCATCGGCCCCGCCAACGCCGCCAAACTCGAGGGAGCCGGCATCAAGAACACCGACGCCCTCCTCAACGCGAGCAAGACCCCCGCCGACCGCAAGGCCCTCGCCGAGAAGTCCGGCATCTCCGACAAGCAGATCCTCAAGTTGGCCAACATGGTCGACCTGTACCGCGTCAAGGGCATCGGCTCCGAGTACTCCGAGCTGATCGAGGCCTCGGGCGTGGACACCGTCCCCGAGCTGGCGACGCGCAACGCCGCCAACCTCGCCGCGAAGATGATCGAGGTCAACGACGCCAAGAGCCTGACCCGCACCGTGCCCAGCGAGAAGGTCGTCACGGGCTGGATCGACCACGCCAAGACCCTCGAGCGCGCCCTGCAGTACTGATCGCCGCGCAGCGCGACCAAAAACGAACACCGCCCCGGGTCTCCCCGGGGCGGTTGTCGTTTCTGGGTCACGGTCAGTGCAGGTCAGGGGCCTTCGCCGCTCTCCTCACCGCCCGACTCGACCGCGGGCGTCTTGCCCGTCGCCCGCTCGATCGCCGCCCGGATCTCGTCGGAGACGTCGAACGTCATCCGCTCGTTGGGCACGCCCGCATCGTCCGCCGCGGCCTTCGCGTTGGCGATCACCTGGCGCAGCTCCTCGTCCGTGCACGCCTTGGGCTCCTTCAAGTGCAGGGTGAACTTCGGGTGGTTGATGTGCACGCCCGAGCCCGTGGTGCTGGCCGTCTGGATCGGGTTGAAGATCGCCTTGAGCGCGTCGGCCTCGATCTTGTCGTCCGAGACCGCCTGCGCCACGCGCGACATCGCCAGCCCGCCGCCCGCCTTCTCTTCATCGCTCAATCCCGATGGCTCCAGGTACATGCTCTCGAACCCGCCCACAACCGCCGCGGGAATCAGCGGCCCGTTGGCGATGTCCTCGCCAATCCGCTTGAACTCTTCGAACGAGATGTCACCGGTCTTGAACCCGTCGGCCAGCGCCGTGATCTCCGCCATCACCTCGACCTTCTCGCTCTCGGGCAGGTCCGACGCTTGGATGGCCTGATCGGCGAGCGACTTCGTCAGGCCCGCGGCCCAGCCTTTCCAGTTCATCGCAACGATGACCACGCCCACGATCGCGAGCACGACCAGAACACCCAGGACGATCAGGCAGCCCGCCAGCGCGCCACCGCGCCGCGTCGTGTACCGCTTCAAGCCATGCGACATCAGATTCCTCCCCAGACCACACCACCAGCGCGGCCGTCCATTTCCTACCATCGTAGTTCGGAAACACACACCGCGGATTCCTGACACCCTCGAGCGAGCCATATGCCCATCAACCCGCCCGATCCCTGGTTCGACGCCCACCTCGATCTGGCGTACCTCGCCGAGAAGGGGCGCGACATGCACGCCCCGCTGAGCGACTGCCGGGGACCGCTCCAGCCCGCCGCCATCACGCTCCCCTCCATGCGCGAGGGCAACATCACCGCCTGCCTCGGGACGATCTTCACCGAGGCAGTCACGGACACTGGCGCCCACGACAGCGAGACCGGCGCGCACGTCTACGCCATCGGCGACGCCGACGCCGCCTACCGCGCGGGCATGCGCCAGCTCAAGCTCTACAACGCCTGGGCGGGCGCGGGCGTCATCGACCTCATGCCCCGGCGCGGATCAATGGTCTCGGGCGCCGCCCCGCTCAGGCTCGGCGTTCTCATGGAATGCGCCGACCCCATCACCTCCCCCGACGATCTCCCCGAGTGGGTCGATCAGGGCCTGGTCGCCGTCGGCATGGCCTGGTGGCATCAGTCCCGCTACGCCGGGGGCAACGGGACCGACAACGCCGGGCTCACCGATCTCGGTCGCGCCCTCGTCCCCGCCATAGACGAGCTGGGCGTCGTCCACGACCTCTCGCACCTCTCCCAGCGAGCTGCCGACGAGCTGCTCACCCTCACCGACGCGCCGGTCATGGCCAGCCACTCCAACTGCCGGGAGCTCCTGGAGGGCGAGTCCAACCCCGACTGGCTCCGCCACCTGAGCGACGACACCATCCGCGA
>JAJDDH010000181.1 GCA_029260415.1 Phycisphaerales bacterium
CGGCGCTGAGCCGGTGACCCCCGCACCACCGACCACCCATGGCTGACCCCGCGCCGACCCGACCTGTTCACCCCGTGCTGTGGGGTCTGTACCTGGGCGTGAGCTGGACGTGGTGCATCGGGATGTTCCTGCCCATTCTGCTGGTGCGCGACTACGGGCTGCTGGGGTACCTGGCGTTTTCGCTGCCCAACGTGGTGGGCGCGGGGGCGATGGGGTGGACGCTGCGAGCCCGGGGGATGAGCGAGCGGCTGGTTCAGACGCACGCCAGGGCGATGGGCGCGTTCAGCGCGGTGACCATCGCCTTCCATCTGTACTTTCTGCTGTGGCTCCTGTCGCTGCTGCGGGGGCTGGGCGTGGGCGCGATCCCGGACTGGGGCGTGCTGGTGCTGGGGCTCGCGGGGCTGGGCGCCGCGGTGGGCCTGCGCCGGGCGGCGGGGCGGGGGGACCGACCGATCACGCTGGGGGCGCTGCTGGTGTGGGTGGTGTCGATCGGGGTGCTTGTTGCGCTTGTCGTCAGCGGGGAGCCGACGCCGACGGCGGCGGACGTGCTGGTCGAGACGGCGCGGTCGGAGCAGTTGATGTGGCTGGCGCCCGTGTGCCTGTTCGGGTTTGCGCTGTGCCCGTATCTGGATCTGACGTTTCACCACGCGAGGCAGCGGACCTCCCCCACTGGGGCGAGGGTCGCCTTCACGCTGGGCTTTGGCGTGTTCTTCCTGGCGATGATCGTGCTGACGCTGGTGTACTCGGGGCTGTTTCTGAGCGCCCTGGGCGGAGGCTCTGCGGCGCCCACGATCGCGGCCTGGGCGCTGGTGGCGGTGCTGGTGCACGTGATCGTGCAGTTGGTGTTCACGGTGATCGTCCACCAGCACCGGATCCGGGCGACGGGCAACGCGGCGGGGGCGATGGCGACACTGGGCCTGGGGGCCGTGGCGGTCGTGCTGGGGCTGTTGCACGGGCGCCTGCCCGGGGTGGGCGACATGCCCGCGGGCGAGGTGGTCTACCGCTGCTTCATGGCGTTCTACGGGCTGGTGTTCCCGGCGTACGTCTGGATCGCGATGATCCCGACGCGCGACGGGCACTCCGGGCTCGGGGGGACGCTTGGGCGGCGCAAGTCGCGGACGCTGGCGTTCGCGACGTCGGTGGCGGCGCCGATGTTCTGGATGGGGTTCATCGCGGGGCAGGAGCTGTGGCTGGCGCCCGGGATGGCGATCGTGCTGCTGAGCCGGCTGACGCTGCCCAGAGGCGCTCAGAGCGAGGCGAGCACGTCCGCCGCGGCCTGACGGACCATGGGGTCCTCGCGATCGTCGCTGCGGAGTGACTCGATGCGTGCGCGCAGGGCGGGCTGGTCGGACGCCCTGAGCGCGTTGCCCGCGGCGATGATCGCGTTTCGTTTCATCATCGGGAGGGTGGCGCGTTTGAGCGAGGCGGCGCGGAAGGCGTCGGCCCGGTCTTCGGGCGACCAGTTGAGCACCCCGAGCAGATCGAAGCTGTCGCGGAGCGGCGCGTAGGCGGGGTGGGCGCGACCGATGCTGGCGCCCGGGGGGCGGGGGGAGTTGTGCGGGCAGACTTCCTGGCAGATGTCGCAGCCGAAGATCCAGTCGGCGATGGCCTCGTGGAACTGCGGGTCGATGGGTTCGCGGCGTTCGATGGTGAGGTAGCTGATGCAGCGTGAGGCATTAACGCGGTAGGGCGTGATGGCGTTCGTCGGGCAGGCGTCGATGCAGCGGGTGCAGGAGCCGCAGTGGTCGGTGATGGGCTTCTGTCGCTCGGGGGGGGCGAGTATAAGCGTGGTGGCGACGCCACCGAGCAGGAGGTAGGAGCCGAGCCGGGGGTGGAGGACGAGGGTGTGCTTGCCCGTCCAGCCGATTCCGGCGCGGGTGGCGAGCTCGCGCTCGGGGACGGGGGCGGTGTCGACGAAGGCGCGGAAGGTCTCGCCCGGGTGCAGCTGGCTGGCGCGGTCGCACAGCTGGTGCAGGCGCTTCTTCATCTCTTTATGGTAGTCGCGCCCGCGGGCGTAGCGGGCGACGCGACCGCGGGCGGGGCTATGGGTGTCGGGCGGGTCGTTGCGCGAGGCGTACTGGTCGGCGACGATGAGGTAGGAGCGGGCGCCCTCGATGAGGGCGCCCGGGTTGGCGCGGATGTCGTTTTTGCGCTCGAGGTAGGCCATCGAGCCCTGCGCGCCGGATTCCAGCCAGGCGTGGAGATCGGACGCGTGCGCACTGGGGGAGGCGTCGCAGACGCCCACGCGCGCGAAGGCGAGGTCGCGGGCCAGCGCGACCAGGCGGTCGGCGTGCTGGCGCGCGGTGTCGTCGGGCTTGGGGGTCATGGGCCTGGCGGGTTCAGCGGGCTGCGGCGGGGCTGGGGGCGGCGGCGCCGATCCAGCGGTCGATCTTCTCGCAGGCGTCGGTGAGCTGGTCGGTGGGGTCGCCCAGCTCGCGGAGCCAGAGGCGGGGCCACTCGTAGACGAGCCAGCCCGGGAAGCGGGCGCGGGCGAGCTCGCTAACCAGGGCTTCGGCGCCCAGGTCGCCCTCGCCCAGCGTGACGGGGGCGGCGCCCTGGTAGTCGGAGAGCTTGACGGACCAGAGGCGGGCGCCGAGCATGCGGGCGCCCTGGGTTGGGTCCTCGCCGTGGGCCTGGGCGACGGCGGGGTTGTAGGCGGCGTAGAGCAGGGGGTTGTTGGCGCGTTCGATGATCTCGCCGATGTCTTCGGCGAGGGGGAACGAGCCGGCGTTCTCGAGGATGAGCTTGACGCCCGTGTTGCGGCAGGTGGCCAGGGCGAGTTCGAGGCGCCCGAGGACGCGCTTGACGCCCTTCTCGCGCTTCTCGCCCTGGGGCAGCTCGAAGGCGAAGACGCGGACCGCGCCGACCGCGCACTGGGCGGCGACCTCGACGAGGGCCTTTGTCGCGCGGACGGGGCGTTCGGTGTCCTCGAAGATGTGCCCGATGACGGGGGGCCAGACGGGCTTGTCGTAGCGGATGGAGCTGGCGAGGCAGAGGGGGGTGACGCCCGCGTCCTCGAAGAGGTCGCGGATCTTGGCGGGGCCTGTC
>JAJDDH010000182.1 GCA_029260415.1 Phycisphaerales bacterium
CTCGAAGCCGCCAGCGCCCAGTGCGCGGGCGTTGGCCGCTGATCGGTAGGTCCAGACGCAGAAGAAGATCGTCAGCGGGATGTACACCACGATCGTGGCGAGCGCGAGAAAGCCGCGAACGAGCACGCCGGTTTCGATGAGTTCATCGTTCGGGATGCCATCGCTCGCGATCCCGGTGCCGTAGAGACGGATCGCATCGCCGAAGGCTGTGCCGGCGCTGAGGAAGAACATGACCCCCAGCCCCGCGATCGACAGAACGGCGAGCGTCCATGTCGGGCGGAAGCGGTACCCATGCCCCAATGTTGGTTTCTCACCCATTGGTGGGCGAGTGTAACACGTGGCTTACGCCAGCTGCTTCGCCTCGTTGAGCTTCTTGCGGATCACCGTCTGCAGGATGCCGCCGTTGTTGAAGTACTGGATCTCGACGGGGGTGTCCACGCGGCAGGTGCAGGTGAACTCGGTGACCTCGCCGGCGGGGCAGGTGGCCTTGACTGTCACGTCGCAGAGCGGGGTGAGGGGGCTGGGGGTGAGCACGTCGTAGGTCTCGTCGCCCTTGAGGCCCAGGCTCGCGGCGGACTGTCCGTCCTTGAACACGAGCGGGAGCACGCCCATGAAGACGAGGTTGGAGCGGTGGATCCGCTCGAAGCTCTCAGCGATGACGGTGCGCACGCCCAGGAGCATGGTGCCCTTGGCGGCCCAGTCGCGGGACGAGCCCATGCCGTAGTCCTTGCCAGCGACGACGACCAGGGGCACGCCCGCGGCCTTGTAGTCCAGGGCGGCGTCGTAGATGTACTCGACGGGAGCGGTGGCGAGGGTGTCGCCCTTGGTGAAGTTGCGGGTCCAGCCGCCCTCGGGCTGGACGCCAGCGGCGGAGGCGATCTTGTTCTTGACGCGGACGTTGGCGAAGGTGCCGCGGGTCATGACGCGGTCGTTGCCGCGGCGCGAGCCGAAGGCGTTAAAGGCGGACTGGGCGACGCCTGCGCCCAGCAGGTACTGGCCCGCGGGGGTCTCGGGCTCGATGCGTCCGGCGGGGGAGATGTGGTCGGTGGTGACGCTGTCGCCCAGCAGGCAGAGACAGCGGGCGCTGGTGATGGGGGCGGCGCCCGGGGCCTCGTCGGTCATGCCCTCGAAGAACGGCGGATTCTGGATGTAGGTGGAGCTGTCCTGCCAGGGGAAGAGCTCGCTCTTGGAGACGGGGACGTTGTTCCAGGTCTCGTTCTCGGCGTAGACCTTGGCGTACTTCTCGTCGAACTGCTCGCGGGTGACGCACTGGGCGACGAGCTCGTGGACCTCGGCGTTGGTGGGCCAGATGTCCTTGAGGTAGACGTCCTTGCCCTCGGGCGTCTGGGCGATGGGGTCGTTGGCCAGGTCGATGTCCACGGTGCCGGCGAGGGAGTAGGCGACGACCAGCGGGGGGCTGGCGAGGTAGTTGGCGCGGACGGCGGGGTGGACGCGTCCCTCGAAGTTGCGGTTGCCCGAGAGGACGGAGGCGGCGACGAGGTCGGCGTCCTCGATGCCCTGCTCGATCTCGGGGGGGAGGGGGCCGGAGTTGCCGATGCAGGTGGTGCAGCCGTAGCCGACTGTGTGGTAGCCCAGGGCCTCGAGGTCCTCGGTGAGGTTGGCGCGGTCGAAGTACTCGGTCACGACCTTGGAGCCCGGGGCGAGGGAGGTCTTGACCCAGGGCTTGCGGGTCAGGCCCAGGGCGCGGGCCTTGCGCGCGACCAGGCCCGCAGCGACCATGACGTCCGGGTTGGAGGTGTTGGTGCAGCTGGTGATCGCGGCGATGACGACCGACCCGTGCGTGAGGACGGCCTGCTGCCCGGGAGACTTGGGGTGCGAGGCTTCGGTGAGGACGACGCGGGCGTAGCCGGCGTCGGTGCAGGACGCCTTGTCGGCGCCGTTGGCGTCGTGCGGGTTGACGGGCGCGTGCTCGGCCTGCCCGCCCTCGCTGGCGAAGCGTGAGAGGTTGACGGCCTCGCTGGGGACCTTCTTGCCGAAGGTGTCGACCATGTCCTTGTGGAACTGGGCCTGCATGGAGGCCAGCGCGATGCGGTCCTGCGGGCGCTTGGGTCCCGCGAGCGAGGGCTGGACAGTGGAGAGGTCGAGCTCGAGGACGGCGGCGAACTCGGGCTCGGGGGCGTCGGGGGTCCAGAAGAAGCCCGACGCCTTGGCCCAGGCCTCGGTGAGGGCGACTTCCTCGTCGGTCTTGGCGGTGAGGCGGAAGTAGTCGAGGGTTTTGGCGTCGATGGGGAAGAAGCCGCAGGTGGCGCCGTACTCGGGGGCCATGTTGGCGATGGTGGCGCGATCGGGGACGGAGAGCTCAGCCATGCCGTCGCCGAAGAACTCGACGAACTTCTCGACGACGCCGTGGGCGCGGAGGAGCTGGGTGACGGTGAGGACGAGGTCGGTGGCGGTGGCGCCCTCGGGGAGCCTGCCCTTGAGCTTGAAGCCGACGACCTCGGGGGTGAGCATGTAGACGGGCTGACCGAGCATGACGGCCTCGGCCTCGATGCCGCCCACGCCCCAGCCCAGCACGCCGACGCCGTTGATCATGGTGGTGTGGCTGTCGGTGCCGACGAGCGAGTCGGGGTAGACCCACTCGGTCGCGTCCTGGGGCTTGGTGAGGCAGCCCCGGGCGAGGTACTCGAGGTTGACCTGGTGGACGATGCCCGTGGCGGGTGGGACGGCGCGGAAGTTGTCCAGCGATTCCTGGCCCCACTTGAGGAAGGTGTAGCGTTCGTTGTTGCGCTCGAACTCTTTCTGGGCGTTGATGGTGAGCGCGACGCGGGTGGCGAAGTCGTCGACCTGGACGGAGTGGTCGATGACCAGGTCGCACTGGACGGCGGGGTTGATCTGCTCGGGGTCGCCTCCGAGGTTGTTCATGGCGTCGCGCATGGCGGCCAGGTCCACGACGCAGGGGACGCCCGTGAAGTCCTGGAGCACGACGCGCCCGGGCATGAAGGGCATCTCGACGCGGTTGACCTGCTTGGCGTTGTACGCGGCGAGGCCCGAGACGTCGCTCTCGGTGACGATGAAGCCGTCGAGGTTGCGGTCCATGGCCTCGAGGAGGACCCGGATGGAGTAGGGGAGGCGTGAGATCGTGCCCAGGCCCGCCTGCTCGAGGGCGGCCAGGCGGACGTAGCTGTAGGTCTTGCCCGCGGATTCGAGGG
>JAJDDH010000183.1 GCA_029260415.1 Phycisphaerales bacterium
CCCGGTCGTGCTCGTCCAGCTCGAGACCGGGCCCGACGACCAGTACGACGAGGTGATCGGGTTCGTGATCGTGTCCAACGACATCAACTGAAAGAGCCCCATGGCCCGCATCCTCGTCGTTGGTCCGCACCCGGATGATCAAGAGCTCGGCATGGGCGGCGCCATCGCCCGCTTCGCCCAGCAGGGGCACGACGTGCTGCTGCTGGACGTGACCAACGGCGAGCCCACCCCCCTGGGCAGCCCCGAGATCCGCGCCAAGGAGACCGCCGCGGCGACTGCGGTCCTCTCGCCCGATCCCGCGAAGCATCCGGGCGCCAGGCCCATCGAGCGCTGGCTGCTGGGCCTGCCCAACCGGTTTGTCGAGCACACCCTTGAAGCGCGTCACGCGATCGCGGGGGTCATCCGGGCGTGGCAGACGGAGATCGTGTTCACGCCCTTCTTCGAGGACGCGCACCCGGACCACCGGGCGGTGACGCGGATCGTCGAGGACGCTCGCTTCGACGCGAAGCTCACCAAGATCGACATGCCCGCGCCGACGGACCAGTGGACGGGGCGGAGCTTCCCGCTGGGCGACCCGATCTATCCCAAGTGGCTGTTCTACTACTACGCGACGCACCTGCGCTGGGTCGCGGACCCGAGCTTCGTGATCGACATCTCGGGCCAGCTCCAGACCAAGCTCGACTCCATCCGGGCGTACCACACGCAGTTTGTGCTGCCCGAGAAGAACCGGAAGGTCGTCGAGTGGGTTGAGGCGTCGGCGACCTACTTCGGGTCTCGCATCGGGGTTGAATCTGGCGAGGCGTTCTTCACGAAAGAGCCCATCGGGCTGGGGTCTCTCGGCGCCCTGCCCGGATTGTGAGCGAGCACGCCCCCACCATCCTGCTGACGGGCGCGACGGGCTACGTCGGCGGGCGACTCGCGCCCAGGCTGCTCAGCGAGGGGTACCGCCTCCGATGCCTCGTGCGATCGAGAAAGAAACTCCTCGCCCAGGCGTGGGCGGACGACGAGCGGGTTGAGATCGTTGAGCTGGACCTGGCGGACGGGGCGCCCGAGACCGACTCGCGCCTGACCGAGAGCATGCGCGGCTGCGACGCGGCGTTCTACCTCATCCACTCCATGGTCGCCGCGGGCGAGGAATACGCCAAGCGAGACTTTGATATGGGCGAGCGGTTCGCCCGCGCCGGGCGGGAGGCGGGCCTGCCGCGGATCATCTACCTCAGCGGGCTGGGCGAGATGGGCGAGGGGCTGAGCGAGCACCTGCGATCGCGGCGCGAGGTGGAGACGGCGCTGGCCTCGACCGGGGTCCCGCTAACAACCCTGCGGGCCGCGATGATCATCGGCTCCGGGTCCGCGTCGTTCGAGATCCTGCGGTACCTGGTCGAGCGGTTGCCCGTGATGGTGACGCCGCGCTGGGTGAGCACGGAGTGCCAGCCGATCGCGATCCGCAACGTGCTGAGCTATCTGATCGAGTGTCTCCGCACGCCCGAGACGATCGGCAAGGACCTGGACATCGGCGGGCCCGAGGTGATGAACTATCTCGAGATCATGCGGGTGATGGCGAAGGAGCGCGGGCTGCTGCGCCGCCTGGTGATCCCGGTCCCGGTGCTGACACCTCGTCTGAGTTCGCTGTGGATCGGGCTGGTGACGCCCGTGACGCCGCGGATTGCGCGCCCGCTGGCCGAGGGCCTGCGGAACAAGGTGGTGTGCCGGGACGACGAGTCGGACCGCCTGATGCCCCAGCAGCTGCTGACCATCCGCGAGTCGATCGCGGCGGCGCTGGGTCGGCACGCGCAGGGCGGGGTGGAAACGGTCTGGTCGGGCGCGGGCCCGATGCCGGGCGACGAGCCCTGGTCGGGCGGGACGGTGTTTGTTGATGAGCGCTCGATCGAGATCGACGCGCCGCCCGGGGCGGTCTTCCGGGCGGTGTGCCGCGTGGGCGGCGGGCACGGGTGGTACGCCGCGGACTGGCTGTGGCGCATCCGGGGGTGGATGGACCAACTCGTGGGCGGGCCCGGGCTGCGCCGGGGTCGGCGCGACAGCGAGCGCCTGGCGATGGGTGACGCGCTGGATTTTTGGCGTGTCACCGGCGTCCGCGAGGATCACTCGCTCGACCTGGTCGCAGAGATGAAGGTCCCGGGCGAGGCGCGGCTGTCGTTCAGGATCGACACGCTTGGGGCGGGGCGATCATCGCTGGTGATGACCGCGTCGTTCGCGCCCAAGGGCCTGCTGGGCATCCTGTACTGGTACAGCGTGTTCCCGCTGCACGGGCTCGTGTTCTCGGGGATGCTGCGGGGGATCCGGGATGCCGCGCACGCGGAGAGCGGGCCCGAGCGTCAGTCCAGCACGTAGTACAGCCGGTTGGCGTCCGCCTGGCGGAAGCTGCCGGTGCTCAGGTCGCCGTCATCGAAGTGCTGATCGACGAGCAGGGCGTCTGCGTCGGTCCAGACCTGGGCGCCATTTTTGCGGATCGAGATCTGGGGCGTGGTCCAGCCGGGAGGGCCCTCGTAGTCGTAGACGCCCCCGATGGGGCACTCCTTGGCAAAGGGGTTGGCGCCGCTCTTGAAGTAGGGCGTGAGCTCGGTCACGACCTGCATCCGGCTCACGTCCCCGGGCCAGGAGCCCGCCTTGGCCTTGTACATGCCCACGGCGGTCTCGATGTTCTTGAGGTCCTCGACCGTCGCCGCGGCGGCGGACTCGTTGCGCGCCATCGTGTACTTCGGGACGACCATCGCCGCGAGGATCCCGATGACGATCACCACCACGATCACTTCGACGAGGGTGAACGCGCCGCGGGTGTTCGGTTGCCAGGAGTCGTGCTTGCAGCGCATGGTCACTCGTTCAGTTCGTGCGTGCGTGCGTGAGTGCTGATCTGAAGGGGTCGAAGCCTACTCAGCGCCCAGCGTGAACGTGATCTGTGTCGCGCTGGGGACCCGGACGGCCCCGGTCGTCGCGACGCCGTCGTCGAAGTGGGTGTCGAGGTCGGCAGCGCTCTGCGCGGTGAACGCGTTGCCCACGACCGAGCGGATGGAGATCATCGCGGGCGATCCGCCGCTGGGGGCGTCGTAGTCGTAGACGCCTCCGATGGGGCAGGGCTTGGCGAGCGGGACCGGGCCCTTGAAGTAGGTCTCGACGCCCGCGGGCGTCACGGTCTGAGCCACCTCGGCGGGCCAGGAGCCGTTCTTCGCCTTGTACATGCCGAGCGCGGTCTCGATGCTCTTGAGGTCCTCCGCGGTCGCCGCGACGGCGGACTCCCCCTGCGCTCTGACAAACCTGGGCATCACGACGGCCGCGAGGATCCCGATCACGATCACGACCACGAGTATCTCAACAAGCGTGAACGCGCTCGTGGGCGGGGAAAGACGAGACCTGTGGCTGTTCATCTGAGTTGGCTCCGCTTCGGGCGCACCGGCACGCTCCCCGCAGCATCGGCATCGGACGCACTGCGGTCCAGACCCAGTGCACAGCATCCGCTGTCTCGTGTCGGGCGTTCGGGTTGTGCGGGTTGCGCCGGGCGCCCTAGTTGGGGGTGAGCCTGACCGCCCGTCCGAGCGCCGCCGATTCCCGGGCCGCGTCGAGGATCTCGACCACGATCAGGTTGTTCTCCAGCGACATCAGCTCGTCGGGCCGGGCCTGCCCGCGGACGATGGCGCGGAGCATCGACCACTCGTTGTCCGCGGGCGAGGGGAGCGGGTCGAGCTCGATGGTCTCGGGCTGGGCGTCCGGGCGTCGGACCACCATCTCCCCCCACTTGCCGCAGTGGATCGAGGCGTGGTCCGTGTACACGTCCGCGTCCTTGTTGTCGTGCGTCCACGCCCAAGACGCCTGCACCACGCCCACGGCGCCCGGGTACGTCAGCACAATCGTCGCGTCGTCATCAACGCTGGGGTACGTCTCGGGCTTGAGGCTGCGGGTGGTGGCCATGACCGACTCGGGGCGGGCGCCGTCCATGAGCCAGGTCATGATGTTGGCGCCGTAGCACCCGAAGTCCATGATCGCGCCGCCCCCGTTGGCCTCGGGGTCACACAGCCAATCGAGGAACGCCTCCGAGCACCCGATCTCGACCGGGCCCGGGTGCCCGTGGCGGAACACCGCCCGGCGGACGGGCGTCGCCCACGCGCCCTCCCGCGTCAGGCGGTGGGCCTCGCGGACCGAGGCGTACCACGAGGTTTCGTAGTTGGTCAGCAGGTGGATCCCGTGCTCGCGGGCGAGCCCGCCCATGGCCCGGGCGTGCTCACCCGAGACCGCCAGGGGCTTCTCGACCATCACATGCACACCCAGGGGGGCGCACGCCTCGACCGCCATGAGGTGGTCGAAGGTCGAGGTCATGACGCTGGCGGCCTCGGGCTTTGTCGCCCCGAGCATCCGCGTCAGGTCATCAAAGTAGAGCGAGTCGTCCAGCCCGAACTTGGCCGCCATCGTGTCGAAGAGCGCCCGGTCGGGCTCCCAGATCCCGACGATCTGGATGTCGTCGCGGTCGCGCGCCTGCCAGAGCACGCCCTCGACGTGCCCGTGCACCAGCCCGATCACGCACAGGCGCAGCGGGTCGGGCGGCGGGGCGGGCGCCTGCGCGACCGCGGGCGATGGCGTGACGAGACAGACAAACCCGACCCAGAGCCTCCGCATCCCTCGGCGCATCGCGATCCCTCCTTGCACGCGGCGAGGATAGCGACCCGCCGGCGCCCGCCCCCGGCGTACGCTCTTGTCGTGCTCAGCCCCACCGCCCAGCTCATCGAGCCCACCATCCGCGAGTTGGTCGCCACCCGGGCCTTCCGCGATTTACGTGATGCGCTCGAGAAGCTCGAGCACGCGGACGTCGCGGAGATCCTCGAGGCGCTCGACCTGCCCGACGCGGCCGTCGCGTTCCGGGTGCTGCCCCGCGACGAGGCGAGCGAGGTGTTCGCGAACTTCTCCGCCGAGGAGAAGGAGAGCCTGATCGGGGAGCTGGGCGCCGAGCGGGCCCAGCGGGTCATCGAGTCGCTCGACCCCGACGACCGGGCCAGGCTGCTCGAAGAGCTGCCCGTGGAAGTGGCCGACCGGATCATCCGCTCGCTGAGCCCAGCGGACCGGCGCGTGACGCAGGCCATCCTGGGCTACGACGAGGAGTCCGTCGGGCGCCTGATGACGCCCGACTACGTGCGCATGCGCCCCGAGTGGACGGTCGGGCACGCGCTGGAGCACATCCGGCGCTACGGCAAGGACGCCGAGACGGTGCACTGGGTCTACGTCATCGACGAGAACAAGAAGCTTTTCGACGACATCCACATCCGCCAGATCCTGCTGGCCGACCCGGGGCGAACGATCGAGTCGCTGATGGACGACGAGTTCATCGCCCTCGACGCGACGCAGGACAGGGAGGAGGCGGTCCGCGTGATGGCTCGCTACGACCGGACGGCGCTGCCCGTGGTGGACGGGCGCGGGCTGCTGGTGGGGATCGTCACCGCCGACGACATCGCGGACGTTGCGGAAGAAGAGTTCACCGAGGACATCCACAAGCTGGGCGGCATGGAAGCGCTCGACTCGCCCTACATGTCCGCGGGCTTCGGGGAGATGATCAAGAAGCGGGGCGGCTGGCTCGCAGGGCTGTTCCTGCTGCAGCTGGCGACCATCGGGGTGATGACGATCTTCGAGGAGCACCTGAACAAGGCGGTTGTGTTGGCGCTGTTTGTGCCGCTGATCATCTCGTCGGGCGGGAACACGGGGACGCAGGCCGCGTCGCTGCTCGTGCGGGCGCTGGCGCTCGAGGAGGTCTCGTTCAAGGACTGCTGGCGGGTGGCGCGCAAGGAGCTGCTCACCGGGCTGGTGCTGGGTTCGGTGCTGGGCGGGCTGGGGCTGCTGACCGTGCTCGCGCTCAACATGACGGGCATCGCCGAGACGGAGCACGCGTGGCGCCTGGCCTTCGTCGTCGGTACGGCGGTGGTCGGCATCGTCATCTGGGGGACGCTGATCGGCTCGCTCTTCCCGATCCTGCTCCACCGCATCGGGGCGGACCCCGCGACGTCCAGCTCGCCGCTGGTCGCGACGCTGATGGACGTCTCGGGGCTGACGATCTACTTCGTGGTGGCGCTGGTGGTGCTGCGGGGGACGCTGCTGTAGAGCCCTGGCCGTCCCTCGCGCGAGGGCTCGGGTCCGCGCGGCGGGCACTCTCCATCAAGACAATGCCCCGCCTGCGGCTCTCCGCAGGCGGGGCTTGTGACGTATCCGGAGTGCGGGCTGAAGATCAGGCCTGCGCCGGGCTCAGGCGCCTGACGCTGCCCTCACGCATCTGGCGGCGCGGGGCGTTGGCGGCCTCCTTCGCGGCGGCCTCGGCCTGGTGGAAGTCCTCGCCGAAGCGGAACAGGCGGAAGCTGTTGCCCACCACGAAGAGGTCGGGCGCGAAGTGGAACAGCGCCGCGAAGCCGACACCGATCCCGCCCAGCTCCGCGAACGTGCCCGTCGCGGCGAGCGTGAGCCCGATGATCGCCATCAGGATCGACACCGCGATGTTCTGCACCACGATGCCGCGGGTGCGCCGCGCCAGCTCGATGAGGAAGGGCAGGCGGTTGAGCTCGTCGGTCATGAGCGCCACGCCCGCGCTGTTGGCGGCGATGTCCGAGCCCGACAGGCCCATCGCGATGCCGACCTCGGCCTCGGCCAGCGCCGGGCCGTCGTTGATCCCGTCGCCCACCCTCATCACGCGCTGCCCGGCGCGCCCCATGTGACGCACCAGCTCGTGCTTCTCCTCGGGCAGGCACTCGGCCTCGATCTCGTCGGCTCCCACGGCGATGCCCACGCGCTTGGCCACGCTCAGGCGGTCGCCCGTCAGGATGCTGATGCTCCGAACCCCGAGCCCCCGGAGGCGCTCGATGACCGCCTTGGACGAGGCGCGGACCTTGTCTTCCAGGCCCACGGCGCCCATGTACTTGCCGTCGAGCAGCACGTGCACGCCCGACATGCCCTCGATGCGCTGCTCCACGCCCTCGATCTGCGACGCCGTCGCGGGGGCGATCTCGCGGATCCAGCCCGCGCGCCCGACGTGCAGCTCGCCCAGCGGGGTGGTCGCCTTGACGCCCCGCCCGTGGATCTCTTCCGAGCTGCTCGCGTCCACGATCGAGACGCGGGCGGCCTTGGCGGTGTTGACGATCGACTGCGCCAGCGGGTGGTTGGAGTGGGCCTCGCCCGCGGCCGCGGCCTTGAGCAGGTCCGCGCCCTCCACGCCATCGACGGGCGCCAGGCGCGAGACCTCGAAGCGCCCGGTGGTGATCGTGCCGGTCTTGTCCATGACGACGGTGTCGATGTTCGCCGCGGACTCGAGGTAGCTCGTCCGCTTGATCATCACGCCCAACCGGGCGGCGGCGGCGAAGGACGCGACCATCGCCGTGGGGCTCGAGAGCAGTAGCGCGGTCGGGCACGT
>JAJDDH010000184.1 GCA_029260415.1 Phycisphaerales bacterium
GACCGCGGGCGCCGCGGGCGATTCCGGGGCTGGGCGCTGCAGCATCACGAACACCCCGGCGCCCAGCGCGAGCAGCGGGACTGCCACCGCGCCCGCCTGCACCGCCCGCCTGCGCCGGCGGCGCGAGCGCACGGCCCGCTGAAGCTCAACGAGCATCGCCTCGCGTCGGACCTGGCCCTGGGGTGAGAGCGGGTTCATGGGTCGTTCCTCCTAGCGGACTCGGCGAGCCGGGCGATGGCGCGCCGGATCCGCCCGTGGGCGCTGGCGCCGGTGATCCCCTCGCTGGCGCCCGCGTCGGCGAGCGTGGCGGACTGGGCAAACTTCAGACGCAGCAGCGAGCGATCGGCGGCCGGGAGCTTGGCGAGTTCCTCTCGCAGCCACTCGATGCGTTCATCGAGCGGGCGGATGATTGCTTGCGCGTCGCTCGCACGGGCGAGTTCTCTCGCCCGGCGCCGGCGCTCGGCGCGGAGGTGATCCAGCGCCGACGTGTGCACGACGCGTCGCATCCAGGCGTGGAGCTGGTTCTCGCTGTCGATGGGCTTCATGGACCTGGCCGCCCTGAGCATGGCGTCCTGAACAACATCGAGGCAGAACGATTCGTCGCGCCGGGTGAGGTCTCGGGCCATGGCGTACGCCGGCTCGAACCAGTCGCTGTAGAACCGGGCAAAGGCGCGCTCGTCGCCGCGGGCGATGGCGCGGGTGAGTTGGCGCACGCCGACGTCGCGCGGGCCAGCCGCGCGAGCGTCGGTGTTCGTGGGGCTCTGGCGGTCCACGCGTCGGGGCGTCCTGATCGCGAGCGAGCGATCACGATCCCCTGGACATGGCAGCGACGATGCGACCGACAACGCGGTGTCCCTCCTCGTCGGCATGGACCTCGATGGAGGTCGGCGAGCCGTCCTTGCCTGACTCTACGGACCGGATGTGCCCGGAGATGCTGTCGACCGCCCGGAGGATCCCCAGAACGCGGTCGTGCGCTGCGGCGTTGGGGGTGGAGTAGACGCGCTCGATGGATTCGGGACGGCTGTCGCCCTCGCGGGTCAGGTCGGCAAACTCCTCGGAGATTGCCGTGAGCCGGGCCTGCGCCGCGTGGAGGCGGGAGAGAACGATCCGATACTCACCCTCGATCTCTTGGACCTCCTGGTCTGACGCGTACTCATTGGCCAACAGATCTTGCGCTTTCGAGAGTTGTTGTGCGGCCATGTCTCTCCGGATCTCCAGCTCCTCGACGTCCGCGCGCCGTTCGACCAGCTCGGCCCGGAGCTTGGCGATCTGTCGAGTGCGGTTCTGGGTTGCATGCATGAAGTTGAGCTTGTTCTCCTGCATCCGCTGTATCACGTCCTTGACGGCATCAATCTGCGCGTCGCTGCCCCGAACGATGAGCAGCATGGTGTCCTCGTGGAGCTTGATCTCCGCCTTCTGCGGGCTCTGGTCGAGATCGAGGGCGAGATCGACCGCGTGGAGCAGGTTGCGGGTCTGCGGTTGGCCATCGACAGCTTCGCGGAGGGCAAAGATCTCGATCCGCGTCGACCGGGTGACCTGCCGATGCGCCTGTTCGCGGACACGCTCGCTCGCGTTGATCACGAACGCGGGCTCGGGGCGGAAGCCCGCGGGGTTGGTCGGGGAGTGGGCGTCGATGATGTCGATGCCGCGGATGTAATCGGTCATGGTCCCGTCGTCGTTCATCACCGACCAGGCGCCGCGCTGGGGGATCGCAACCTCAAGGGCGGTCCCGACACTGACGTTGCGGAGCTGGACCTTGGGCACGGGCAGGCTGGCCGCCTCGTTGCGGAAGATGACGTTGATGGGCGAGGCGCTGCTGGCCCGCAGGGCCTCGACGTACGCCTCCATCGTCCCCCCGGGGAATTCCACGTTGACGCCCGGGCTTGGCTGCGTCTGGGCGTTGTCGGCCTGGGCGATCGATGCACTCGGGGCGGCGCCCATCAGGGCGAGGCTGGCGATCAGGGCGGCGGCGAGCGGGCGGTGCGCCATAGCGGGGTCTCCTCGTGGGTGGTTCAGGGGGAGAACGCCGCCCGGACGGGCCGTTGGCGCGGGGCGGGGCTTTTTTCGGGCGCCCCGGCTAGACTCCTGCCCGAACCACGGAGAGGCCTTGCATGCACCTGGAAGCCCACCACAACGTCATCAGCGACCTCGAGGCGCGGATCTTAACCATCCGCGACTCTCTTTGACTACGACACCAAGCTCGAGAAGCTCGCGGATCTCGAAGGGCAGATGGGCGCCCCGGACCTCTGGGACAACCAGGAGCACGCCAAGAAAGTCGTCGCCCAGCTGAAGTCCACCAAGGCGCAGGTCGCGGCGCTGCGTGAGGTCATCTCGGATTTCGAGGAGGCCAAGCTTGCCTACGAAATGAGCCGCGAGGAGGGCGACGAGGACCTGCTCACCGAGGCCGACGAGCAGCTCTTCAAGCTGCTGCGCCGCATGGACAAGGTCGAGATGCAGTCGCTCCTGGGCGGCAAGCACGACTTCCGCGACTGCTTCCTCACAATCTCCGCCGGCGACGGCGGCACCGAGGCCAACGACTGGGCCGACATGCTCCTGCGCATGTTCCTCTACTTCTGCGAGAAGCAGGGGTGGAAGCTCGAAGAGCTGAGCAAGTCGTTCGGTGCTGAGGTCGGGATCGACAACGTCACCCTTCACGTCAAGGGCCCGTTCTCTTTCGGCATGCTCGCCTGCGAGCGCGGCACCCACCGCCTGGCCCGCGTCAGCCCCTTCAACTCGCAGGGCAAACGCCAGACCAGCTTCGCGACCGTGGACGTCACGCCCGAGTTCGAGGAGCTCGAGGTCGAGATCCCCGACCGGGACCTGGACATCGTCGTCTTCGCGCGCTCCAGCGGACCGGGCGGGCAGAACGTGAACAAGGTCGCGTCGGCCGTCCGCATCACGCACAAGCCGACGGGTCTGCAGGTGGTCTCCAGCACGCACAAGGAGATGCCGCAGAACCGCAAGCAGGCGCTGTCGATCCTGCAGGCGAAGATCGAGCAGATGGCCGAGGAGGAGCGCGAGCGCGAGATCACCGAGGCCGCGGGCGGCAAGATCGAGCAGCGCGGCTGGGGCACGCAGATCCGCAGCTATGTCCTGTATGACAACCGCGTGAAGGACCACCGGACCAACTTCGAGAGCGGTAACCCGCAGACGGTGCTCGACGGCGACCTCGGCGGGTTCATCGACGCGGAGCTCAAGCGGAGGCGCTCGGAGAAGGGGTGAGCAACCTCGAGGGTCGGGTGTCGTCTACTCGGCCTGGCGGAGCCGATGGCGCCAGGCAAGGTACGAGGCGCCGAGCACGCTGAGCAGCGCTGTGGGAATCCAGAGCGCGTCCGCGCCGACAGCGTTCCAGGACTCGACACCCAGAACACCCCCGGCGAAGAACGCGACAAGCAACGCGAGCAGCAGCGCGAAGCGCCAGAACTCCGCCCGGTTGCCGCGGAGCGTGTGCCCGATGAGAAAGCCCAGGTCTGTCAGGACGCCCGTGACGTGGGTGGTGCGGACGATCAGGCCCGAGTACGACGAGGCCATGGCGTTCTGCATGCCCGCGGCGACGGCGGCCAGCAGCGTCCCCGTGAGCACGCTGTCCCGGAGGGTGATCGCGCTGGCGGCCAGCACGCAGGCCTCGATCAGCGTGACCAGCCCGTACCGGCGCCCGGGTCGGAGCGACTGGTTGGCCAGCAGCAGGCCCGAGATCACCGCGCCGCCCGCGAACGCCGCGAGCATGTACAGCACACGCCGGGCGTCGAGGCTGTTGTGATTGCCCAGGTCGGCGCTCAGGCGTGAGACGGTGCCGGTGACGTGCGTCGCTGGCAGGCCCCCCGCCGCGAGGACCACCACGTTGACGAACCCGGCCGAGCCGGACAGGGCCAGACCGCCGATGGTCACAAACAGCAGCTCGTTTCGGCGGCGCTTCAGACGAGCGCGGGCGGCGGTCATCCGGGATTATGGCGTGGTGGGCTCAAAAGTCACCGACAAGATCACTGCCGCTCGCGGAACATCCGCATCGGCCTGGGCCCCTGGCAGCACCCGATCGGGCGACCCTCGTCGTCGGCGCACCCGCAAGACCCCTCGGGCTTTCGGGTGCGCGGGCTCTCGGCGCTGGAGAGCACCGTCAGCGTCGTCCCGACCGCGATCGCGACGAACGACAGCAGGAACACGATCGGGGGCACGTACACGCTGAGCTCCGCGACGAGCACCACGAACCCGACCGACAGCGCCACCATCATCACGAACGCGACGATCAGACGCTTGCCCAGCGCTGCGGCCTGCTTCTTCTCGTCGTCCTCGCGAGACGCCGCGGCCCGGGCCCGGTCCATCAGATCGTCGGGCCCGATCATCGGGCGCCCCTCGTCCAGGCTCGGGCCTGAGAGGCGCAGGTCGTACGCCCGCTGCCTGGTCTGGTTGTCGCTGGGCTGTGTCATCGCGCGGATTCCCTTCCCCAATGTATACGGGATCGGGGCGCCGTTTCTTCCGGTTCGTTCAGGTAAGCGATCGCCAACCGCCCTGAGCGGGTCATACCAGCAGCGTCGCCGGATTCTCGAGCAGGTTCTTGACCGTGCTCAGGTACTGCGCGGCCATCGCCCCGTCCACGACCCGGTGATCGGACGAGAGCGTCATCGACATCTCCGTCCCGACGACGATCTCCGCCTGCCCGTCCTCACCCTCCTCGATGAAGGGCTTCTGGATCGCACGCCCCACGGCCAGGATGCACACGTTGGGCGGGTTGACGATCGCCGTGAAGTGGTCCACGCCGAACATGCCCAGGTTGGAGATGGTAAACGTCGAGTCGGCCATCTCCTGAACGCTCAGTCCCTTCTCGCGGGCCTTCTTGGCCAAACGCTTGGTGTCGGTGGAGATCTGTCGCAGGCCGATGCGGTCGGCGTCGCGGATCGTCGCGACGACGAGCCCGCCGCCGCGCTCCATCGGCAGGGCGACTGCGACACCCACGTTCACCTGCTGGTGCAGCTGGATGCTCGGGCCCTGATCGACCCAGGAGCTGTTGATGAACGGGTGCTCGTGCATGGCCGTGGCGCAGGCGCGGACGAGGAAGTCGTTGACGCTGAGCTTGACGCCCTGGGGCAC
>JAJDDH010000185.1 GCA_029260415.1 Phycisphaerales bacterium
ACCTCTGATTCGCACCGCCCGCCAACCGCCCGCACGTGGGGCATACAGGACACTTCCCGAACGCATGTCGGTCTCAATCTTCATCCAAACGCTCAACGAGGAGCAGAACCTGCCGAGCTGTCTCGACTCGGTGTCGTGGTCCGACGACATCGTCGTGCTCGACTCGCTGTCGTCGGACAAGACGGAGCAGGTCTGCCGCGAGCGCGGGGTACGGTTCTTCGCGCGCGAGTACGACGGGCGGGGCGCGCACCAGAACTGGGCGATGAACAACATCGAGTTCAAGCACCCCTGGGTGTTCTACCTCGACGCCGACGAGCACATGACCCCCGAGCTCCGCGCCGAGATCGAGAAGATCGCGACCGACCCGGGCGAGAAACGCGTCGCGTTCTTCTGCGGGCGCAAGAACATGTTCCGCGGGCGCTGGCTGCGCTTCAGCATGCCCCCGGGCTACATCATGCGGTTCTTCATGCCCGCGCACATTAAGTTCGAGCGCATGGTCAACCCCACGCCCCACATCGAGGGCCCCCACGGCTACCTCAAGAACCACTTCATCCACTTCAACTTCTCCAAGGGCATCACCGAGTGGCTCGAGCGCCACAACCGCTACTCCACCTACGAGGCGATCGAGCAGTCCCGCGCCATGAAGGAGCGGGGCGTCACCTGGTCCAACCTGCTCTCGTCCGACGCCAACACCCGCCGCCTCGAGCTGAAAAACCTCTCGTTCCGCCTGCCCTTCCGACCCACGCTCAAGTTCATCATGCTGTACGTCTTCAAGCTCGGGTTCCTCGACGGGCGGGCCGGGTACACGTACTGCCGCCTGCAGTCGATGTACGAACAGCAGATCTGCCTGAAGATGAAGGAGATGGCCCGGGCCGAGCGCGGCCTGGCGCCGAGCTGACCCGTGCGCATCGTTCACTACCTCCAACGCATCGACCTCGAAGAGGGCGGCGTCGTCCGCGCCGTGCTCGACATGGGCGCCCTGCAGGCCAGCCCGGCGCGCGATGTCACCGTCCTCACCCACGACGCCCCCGACGCCCCCGAGTCGTGGAACTCGGGCCACCCGGGTATGCCCCGCCTGAAAGTCGTCCCCGCGCCCCAGCGCCCGCTGGGTCTGTTCTCAGGCGCCCAGCTCCGGGCGCTCGAGCCCGTGCTCAAGTCCGCCGACGTGCTGCACCTGCACGCCTGCTGGACCAGCGCCAACAACCAGCTCGCCACCATGGCCCGCCGACTGGGCGTGCCCTACGTCCTCTCGATGCACGGCATGCTCGACGACTGGTGCATGGCCCAGAAGACGCCCAAAAAGAAGCTCTACCTCGCGCTGACCGGGCGCAAGACGCTCGAGGGCGCCGCGTTCGTGCACTCGACCGCCGAGGCAGAACTCAGCCAGTCCAAGAAGTGGTTCCCCAAGGGGCGCGGACGCATCGTCCCGCTCGTGTTTGATCTCGAGCCCTACAAAAACCTGCCCGGACCGGATATCGCCAGCGCGCACTTCGGGCCCGACGGCACGGGCGACATCGACCCCGCCAATCCCGTCGTCCTCTTCCTCTCCCGCGTCCACCCCAAGAAGGGCCTGGAGCACCTCATCGGCGCAACCGCCCTGCTCAAGGAGCGCGGCGCCCCCTGCCGCACCCTCATCGCGGGCACGGGCGACGACGAGTACCTGGCGCGTATGAAAGCCCTCGCCGACCAGCGCGGTGTCGCGGACGACGTCCGCTTCCTGGGCATGGTCACGGGGCAGCTCAAGACCTCGCTCTTCGAGCGGGCAGACGTCTTCGCCCTCCCCACGAGCCAAGAGAACTGGGGCTTCGTGCTCACCGAGGCCCTCGCGTGCGAGACGCCAGTCGTGACCACCAAGGCCGTGGACATCTGGCCCGAGCTCGAGGAGTCAGGCGGCTCGCTGCTGGCCGACCAGAGCGAGGGCGCCTTCGCCGACGCGATCAAGAGGCTGCTCGACGACCCCGATCGACGCGCGAGCATGGGCAGGTCCGGGCGGACATGGATCCTCGAGACCCTCGATCCCGCGGCCGTCGCGGACCGCTACGAATCGATGTACGCCGACGCCATCGCCATGGCCAAGGAGACCGCGCGATGAGCACCGACACCCCCCGCCTGGCCATCGTTGCCAACGCGCCCAGCCCCTACCGCGTCCACCAGCACACGCGCATCGCCCGCGAGCTGACCGAGGTCCAGCTCTTCAGCGTCTTCAAGCACGAACGCAACAACCAGGACTACACCCTCGACCTGCCCGAGGAGATCGGCCCCGTCGTCTTCGGCAAGGGCGAGCCAATGATCGGCAAGAACTCCCCCGGGCGCGCGCTCAAGCAGTGGTCCCGCGGCGGGGAGATCATCGCCTGGCTCAAGACCAACGCCATCGACGCCGTCATCATCACCGGGTACAACGACCTGGGCCTGCTCCGCATCATCCGCTGGTGCGACAAGCACGACACCCCCTGCTTCCTCTTCACCGACTCAAACGTCCACGGCGACAAGGCCACGGGCCTCGCCCGCGTCTTCAAGGACCGCTACGTCCCCTACGTCCTCCGCAAACTCACGGGCCTCATGCCCTGCGGCACGATGGGCCAGGCCTTCTACGACCGCTACGGCGGCAAATCCAAGCCCGTCTTCTTCATGCCCCACGAGCCCGACTACGACGCGATCGAGGGCGTCACCGACGAGCAGATCAGATCCATCCGCGACGAGTACGCGCTCGACCCCATGCGCCGCTACATCAACTTCACGGCGCGACTCGCGCAGGTGAAGCGCCCCGACCTGCTCATCGACGCCTTCGCGCGCATCGCGGAGAAGCGCCCCGAGTGGGACCTGCTCATGGTCGGGGGCGGCCCGCTCGAAGAACAGCTCAAGGCCCGCGTCCCCGCGGACCTCAAGAAGCGCGTTGTCTGGGTCGGCTTCCAGGACGGCATCGAACGCCTCGCGTCCCTGTACCGCTGCTCGGACGTCTACGTCCTCCCATCCAGCTACGAGCCCTGGGCCGTCACGGTCCTCGAGGCCTGCGCCTGCGGCATGGCGATGGTCAGCTCCGACGTCGTCGGCGCCGCGGCTGAGGTCGTGATCGACGGCGTCAACGGGCGCCAGTTCCGCTCGGGTGATCGGGACTCGCTCGTCAGCGCCCTGCTGGACGTCACGGACCCTGAGAACACCGTCCGCTACAAGCAGGCCAGCGCCCAGGTGCTCGCCGACTGGCGCGAGCGGGGCGACCCGGTCGAGGGCGTCCGCAAGGCCCTGCGCCACGCGGGCGTGCTCCCGCAGGCGCCCATCCAGGGCGAGACCGCGCCAGCCATCGAGGCGGGCGCCGCGTGACGCTCCCGAGCTTCCTCATCATCGGCGCCATGAAGTGCGGGTCCACCACGCTCTACCGCGACCTGCTCACGCACCCGCGCGTCTTCTTCCCGATCGACAAGGAGCCCTGC
>JAJDDH010000186.1 GCA_029260415.1 Phycisphaerales bacterium
TTTCCGCTCATGGGGTAGATGCGGCGCTCGGGGAACGCGATGCACCAAATGGCCCCGATGAACAGCGCGCACTGTGCCACCAGATTGGCCGCGACAAGAGTTCTCATCGATACCCCCTACGTGAAGCGCGACCGGCCGATCCCGGGTAGGAAGCGGCCGGTCCGAGAGCAGTAATCGTCGTACGCGATCCCATGAACCCGGCGGAGATATGGTTCCTCGACCGCCCGCACCTGGAGCTCGATTCCGGTGGTCGCGAGCACTGTCGAGAGCAGCGAAAACACGGTCGGCAGGACGAGCACCAGTCCGACGAGCGAGAGCAGCACGAACGTGAAGATCGGGTTCCGAACCCAGCGGAACAGGCCGTGGGTCACGAGCGTCGTCTCCTCCGTTGCGTCGACACCGACACGCCAGGAATCTCCCATCTCGACCTGCGCCGCCAAGGCACCCACGACTCCGACCGTCGCCACCAGGGCGCCAACGAAATGGACCATGGGAGCGGTGGCGAGCACGTTGCCGCCCGGCCACGAGAAGAGCCTTGCAAACGGAGTCGCCGCAGCCGCCACGAAGCCAACGGCCGTGAGCACGCCCGCGCTCCACTCCACGGAGCCGACGGCGCCCGAGACTCCCTTCAAGCCGGTCGAGCCCGTCCTGCGCCACTGAACGATCGATCGGACGACGAAGAGCGAGACGAACCAGACGAGGACCAGAGCTAGTGCGAGGCGTGGCATGGTTCAGTGCCCCTCCTCATCGTCGCAGCACGCATCGTCGCGGAGCCCCTCTCGCCCCTCCTTGACGAGCCACGGCACCATCACTAACGCCGCCACCGGGTCCGCCCACCACCAGCCGGCCACGGCGTTCGCCCCGAGCCCGAGCAAGAGCGTGAACGAGAGGTACGAGCAGGCCAGGGTTTCCTTCGCCTCCGCACGCAGAGCGGCGCTCCCGATCTCGCGTGCGGCCCTGAGCTTTCCCCAGGACACGAGCGGCATCAATACTAGGGACAGCCCTGCGAGGGCGATGCCGACCCACGTCTCCGCCGGCGGCTCTTGGGCGGCAAGGGTCCACGTGGCCTGGGCCGTTACGTAGGCGGCGAGAAGGAGGAAGGTGCCACCGACGAAGCGGTGGACCATGTGCTCCGTCTCCTCGATGCGCTCCGGGTCGGCGCCACGTGCCTCCAGCGACAGCCTCCAGAGCAACATGCTCGCCGCGGCCGTCTCGATGAGGCTGTCGAGGCCGAACCCAAGGAGTGCGACGCTTTCGGCCTGCGACCCGAACCAAAGCGCGACGAGCGCTTCGACGATATTGTAGACGAGCGTAACGCTGACGAGCCAAATGCCGATTCGTCGCCAGTCGCGAGCGGCTCCAACCGTAGAAGCCACGGTCGCCTCGTGCTGGGCGGGGCTCATCGGCGCAGCCTCCGTTTCGCCTTCTTGGCACTCTTGCGCTCTGGAGCGTCGTGCTGAAGGTGCTGCCGCGTGAGGTCCAAGAGGAGTCGAATGTGGTCGTCCTCGAGCCGGTAGAACATCATCCGCCCGTCGCGTCGAGCACGGACGACGCCCGCCGTGCGGAGGAGCCGCAGGGCATGAGAGACGGACGTCTCGGCCATGTCCACGGTCGCTGCGAGGTCGCACACGCAGAGCTCACCCGCCTCGAGAAGGGCGTATAGGAGCCGAACGCGGTTCACGTCGCCGAGTAGGCGGAAGAGTTCGGAGAGCTTTGTCGCTTCGTCGCGTGAAACCAGACGCCGGCGCGTCTCTTCCACTCGGGCGGAGTCGACGACCTTTACGGCACAGCCGTCGAGACCGAGGAGTTTTCCTGTCATATATGAACATATGTGCAGAGATTGGTTTTGGAGTCAACGGACTGCGCTGCGGCCGTCGCGTAGAGCGTCAATCGGGTTCGCACTCTCCGGGGCGAACAGGGGAGGTCGGCATCGGCAGCCCGCGGCTCACGACCTCCCATTCGTTGTTGTCGATGACGGAACGCCCGTTCACGCTGAACTCGACGATCTGGTAGACATTCTCGCCGTGGTTCTGGACGTGGAAGTAAATCGGCGTTCCCGCTGGAGCGTCGAAGTCGGCCGTGAACTCGGCTGGGTCTGACTGAGACGGGGTCGAGTTGTTCGGGCAATCTTCGTTCGGCCGAAAGCCGACCAAGCCCCCGTCACAAGGGATCGGCAAGCGAGCGTCCCAGGTGAACCCTTCGCCGACCTGGAAGGCGACGTAGGACGTCGCTGACTCACCGGCGGACAGCGCGAAGTGAAAGAGCCGGATGAAGATCTGATCTCCCGGCCGGATCGCGGCTTCGGACGGCTGGGAGATCGTGAGGTAGTTACAGCGCGTGGTGTCGATGCTGTAGGTGAACTCCCCCGGGACAGAGTTGTCCGGGAAGTGACATATGGGATCGCAGAAGTGCTCGGTCGTTCTGAGAGGGGCGAACGGGTCGGCTACGGGAAGTAGGAAGGAGCCTGGCAGATCTACCTCGCCAAGATCGACCCACGCCGACGAGTGGCAGGGGGAACTCAGGCACTGATCCGAGCCACGACACGAGTAGCGGATGTCGCCGTTCACTGGGTCGAGGCTTCCGTCGTCCCCTAGCCGTTCGCACCAGACGAACTGCGGCGCACTGCCGTCGGGGAAGAAGACGTTTCCGGTCGCGGTGCCGTCATTTAGATTGATGGAGATTGCCCACCGGTCAGTCCCGACGTCCTTGCTGATCAGGATCTGCTTCCCGTCGGGAGTCATGCGCGTCCCGGCCGAGGGCTGGGCCGTGACTTCGGGAGCGATAGCCAGCGAGGCAGCGCACGCCAATAACAAAAATGCCAGATTCTTCACGCGATTCTCTCCTGCTCTACTGATCCTGCGTACAGCTGAATCGGTCAACAAGCTCCCGGCTGTGCGGCCACGAGCCAACGTGTAGCGTTCGAATCCCCGCCTGAGCCGTCGAGGAGCCAATGCGACTGAGAGGCTGAGGCCGCGTCCCGCTGCCCTTGCAGGATCTGCAGGAGCCGCTCCGCCAGCTCGAGGTTCCCTTCGATGCCAGCGCGATAGTGCGGCGCATTCTGGGGGGTGAACACCTCGAGGGCCTCACGGTAGGCGCTGATCGCCTGCTTTACGTCTCCTGCGCTCCGCCGCTGGGCGCCCAGGGCCGCCAGTACGTTGCCGAGGTTGCTCTGGGTGGATGCCCATTGAAGAGGCGTGTGCTCTTTCGTGTACGCGACGAGGGCTTCGCGAAACGCTGAGATCGCCTCCTCGATGGGCTCGGCTCTCGCTTCACGTTGGCCCAGCAATCGAAGCGCACCACCGAGACCGCTCTGGACTGCGGCCCGCCGGAGAGGAGATCGCTCTCGAGTGTACTCTCCGAGCGCAGCGCGGAACGCGCCGATTGCTTCTTCCAGGTGGGCTGTATCGGCCCTGCGCTCGGCGAGTGCCGAGAGCGCGTTGCCCAGATTCATCTGCAACGCAGCCCACTGGCGAGGGGTGCGTTCGCGGGGCACCTCCTCGAGAGCCATGCGAAAGGCAGCGGCCGCGCCTTCAAGATTCTCGGTTCCTACGCGGCGCTCGCCGAGGGCGGCGAGGATGTTGCCGAGGGAGTTCTGACTTCCGGCCCAATGAAGCGGCACGCGCTCACGAGTCCTCTCCTCCCGTGCCGCCTGAACCACCCCGAGGGCGGTGTTCAGAACGTCGTCTCCTCTTTGCCGCTCTCCGAGCGCGCGCAGCACATCACCGAGAGCGTTCTGGGTCTCGGCCCAGCCTAGAGGATCGAGATCGCGCCTTCGTTCGGTGAGGGCTGCGCGGTAGGCGATCACTGCCTCCTGGAGATCGGAACCGCGATCCTCGCGCTCACCCACGGCAGCTAGGGCGTCGCCGAGGAGATTCTGGGCTGCCGCCCACTGGATCGGCGCATCCTCGCGGGCGTTCTCATCCACCGCGGGACGAAGAACGTCGATCGCGTCCCGGAAATGCTCGGTTCGGCCTGACTCCTGCGCCAGGATCACGAGCGACGACCCGACGATGAAGCGAGCGACGTCGGAACCCTCGGCCGCCCAGGCGCGCTCGGACTCACCCTTTGTGAGAAGGCTGTGAGCGCTCGCGGAGAGAGGCGAAAGCGCGACCTCAATATCCGAGCCTCCTTGAACGGCAAACGCCGAGGCGTGAGTGGCAACGAGAAGGCGCACGAGCTGCATGAGATCGCCGGCCAGAACTCCGGGTAACGCCAGATCGATTGCGGGACCGAACCGACGTGGCTGCCACTGCCAGGCGAGG
>JAJDDH010000187.1 GCA_029260415.1 Phycisphaerales bacterium
GCGCGACAGTGCGATTGGGGGACTTCTGCTGCGCCTCGTACACCACGCCCATCCCGCCCGCGCCCAGACGCCTGATGATCCGGTAGCCCGCCAGCTCCTCCGGGTCCCTGGCGCCCGAGGCGATCACGTGCTCGATCTCCGCCCGGAAGTCCTCGGGGTTGAGACCCCGGCTCTTGTCGGCCCGGGCCTCGGCGGCGAGCAGGTCGAGCACCGCCGTACGCAATGACGCGTCGTCGGGCGCCAGCTCGCGCAGGCGGGCCTCGCGCCGATCCGCGGGCAGTTCGCACACCTGCTGGAACAGCCGGTCGATCGCCTGGAAGCGTTCACTCGCGGTCATCGTGCGATCTCCCATCGGCATCGGGCCCGCCCCCGGGGGGCGTGAGCGAGAGTCTAACGCCTTGCGTTTCCTGCACCTAGGGCGGGATCCCACCCTCCCGCGCCGGATGTCGGGCGAGCGTGTGAGGCGCTCGCCCTGTGAACATCGCATCCGTGGGTGAACCAGCCGCTCTCGGCTCAAACCTGGAGGCGCCTCATGAACCGCACGACCCTCTCGATCGCCGCGTGTCTGCTCCTCGCCCCATCGGCGGGGGCGGACGTCATCTCTGTCGGCCCCGGCCTGGGGGCGTTTGACCACATCACGATCACCGCCGCCATCGCGTCGGCTTCAAACGGAGACGAGATCGTCGTCGAGCCCGGGCTCTACCCCGAGAACCTCGTCATCGGGGCCAAGAGCGTCACCGTCCGCAGGTCCGCGACCCCGGGCGAGGTCATCATCTTCGGACAGTCGCTCGGCTCGGTCATCGATGCCAGCGCGGCGAACCTGACGCTCCGCGACCTGACCATCACCGGGGGGACCTCGGGCACGGGCGCCGGGGTGTTCGCGCCATCAAACTCGACCCTCGTCGTCGAGAGCTGCGTGATCGAGGACAACCACGCCTCGGGCGGGTCCGAGGTCGGCGGCGCGATCTACGCTTCAAAGAGCCTCGTGATGCGCGACTCGATCATTCGCAACAACTCCTCCACCGGTCGCGCCGGGGGGGTGGAGCTCCGCGGCGTGGGCCCCCACCTCATCGAGGACTGCCTGTTCGAGCTCAACAACGCCGGCCCGGACAACAGCCCGACCGACATCGGCGGCGCCATCGTTGTCGCGACAGCCTCACCCGTGCAGGTCACTCGCAGCACGTTCCGCCAGAACGGCGCCGGGGCGCAGGGCGGGGCGATCATCGTCCTCGACGACATCCTCCGCCTGGACCACTGTGTCTTCGACTCGAACTTCAGCCCCCGCGGCGGCGCGGTCCGCATCAACGACAGCCACACCGTCCGGGCGAACAACTGCCTGTTCATCGACAACGACGCGAGCGCGTTCGGCGGCGCCGTGTACAACCTCGAGCTCTTCGAGGCCATCAACTGCACCTTCGTGGGCAACACGTCGGGTAGCGACAACGACACCTTCGAGGGCGCCGGCGCCTCCACGACCCGCCTGCTCAACTGCATCGTCACCAACCCGGGCTCGGGCTCGCACGGCGGGGCGGGCTCGTTCCAGCCCGCCCACTCGCTCATCCCCGAGGGCCCGTCCGGCGCGCCCGACGCCAACGGCAACTTCGACGCCGACCCGATGTTCGTCGACGCCTTGGGCGGGGACTTCCGCCTCATGCCCATGTCCCCGGCCATCGACGCGGGCGACTCGCTGGGCGGGTTCGGCGTCTCGGTCCTGTCGCTGGCGACCGACCTGGACGGGAACGTCCGCAACCTGGACGACGCGGACACCCCCAACACGGGCGTGCCCGCGTGGGAGCTCAACATCGACCTGGGGGCCTACGAGCTCCAGCCCGACACGGGCGTGAGCCTGCCCGGGTGCAGCGTGGCGGACATCGCCGAGCCGTACAACGTCCTGGACTTCTCCGACGTGATCGGGTTCCTCGGGGCCTTCGGCGCCGGCTGCCCGTAATCACCAGTCACCCCAAACCCACACACAACCCCTCGTTGGCGGGCGGGGCCTGACCGGGCCCCGCCCGCTTTTTCGCCTCCCTGCGGGGCCGATCAGGGGCTTGAGGCCTAGCATCACTTCCGCAAGAGACTGTCAAGAAACACGTTGCCGAGGAGCGCGAGCATGTCCGACGTCAAGAGCACCAACATCACCTGGCACGAGGGCGACCTGCCGCGCGACGAGCGCTTCAAGGCTCTCAACTGCACCGGCGCCACCCTCTGGTTCACGGGCCTCTCCGCCTCGGGCAAGAGCACGATCGCCAGCGCCCTCGAGCAGGTGCTCGTGGCCAACGGCGTCAACAGCTACCGCCTCGACGGCGACAACGTCCGCTTCGGGCTCAACAAGAACCTGGGCTTCTCCGCCGAGGACCGCGCCGAGAACATCCGGCGCATCGGCGAGGTCGCCAAGCTCTTCGCCGACTCGGGCTGCGTCTCGCTCACCAGCTTCATCAGCCCCTACCGCGGTGACCGCGACCAGTGCCGTGAGCTGCACGTCGAGGGCAAGCTGCCCTTCATCGAGATCTACGTGGACACGCCGCTTGATGTGTGCGAGAGCCGCGACCCCAAGGGCCTGTACAAGAAGGCCCGGGCGGGCGAGATCAAGGGCTTCACCGGGATCGACGATCCGTACGAGGAGCCCACCAACCCCGAGCTGGTGCTCAAGACCGCCGACCACTCCGTCGACCAGTGCGTCCAGCAGTGCCTCGAGCTGCTCGCGAGCAAGGGCATCGTCAACGTGACGGCCAACGCCTGAGCGGGCGGACAACCGGATAGCATCACGGGCGGGGCTGATGCCCCGCCCGTTTTCTTTGGAAGGAGCCTCCCGATGGCGGACTACGCGAAACTCATGGAAGTCGGGCGTGAGGCGGTCTGCGCCGCGGCGATCGTCACGAACCAGGTGCAGAACGCCCTGGACGAGGTCCGCTCGCTCACCAAGGACGACAAGAGCCCCGTGACCGTCGCCGACTATGCGGCGCAGGCCATTGTGGGCAAGATCCTGCGTGAGCGCCTGGGCGATGTCGTGCTCGTGGGCGAGGAGGACAGCGCCTTCCTCCGCGACGAGGACAACACGGTTTTCCTGGACGCGACGCTCGCCGCGGTCCGTGAGGTCTGGCCCGACGCGGACCGCGACGCGCTGCTCGACGCCGTGGACGTGGGCGCTGGCGACACGAAGCACTCGCATTTCTGGACCCTCGACCCGGTCGACGGGACCAAGGGCTTCCTGCGTGACCAGCAGTACGCGATCGCGCTCGGGTACATCGAGGGTGACACACCAACCGTGGGCGTGATGGGCTGCCCGAACCTGCCCGTGAACATGTCCGAGCCGCTGGACGTGCCCGACGCGCACGGGTGCCTGTACGCCGCGATCAAGGGCATGGGCGTGTACGAGGCGCCGTGCGATGATCCGACGGGCGAGATGATCCGCATCACCAGGCTGGACCACATCGAGGGCGACCCGATCAGCGTGTGCGCGTCGGTCGAGAAGGCGCACTCGAACGTGAGCGACACGGACCGGGTGCTCGAGTACATCGAGAAGAAGTACGGCGTGGAGGTGGGCGAGCCCGTGCGTCTGGACTCGCAGGCGAAGTACGCCGTCGTGGCGCGGGGGCAGGCCGACGCGTACCTGCGCCTGCCGACCAGGCCCGGGTACGTCGAGCGCATCTGGGACCACGCCGCGGGCTGCTGCATCGCGTGCGAGTCGGGAGCGTTCGTAACGGACATCTTCGGCAACGTCCTGGAGTTCTCGCACGGGCGGGGCCTGGAGAAGAACCGGGGCGTGATCTGCGCCCCGCCCAGGGTGCACGGGCGGATCATCGAGGCGATCGAGGCCCTGGGCATCCGACCGGTGTAGGGAAGACAGCCCTCACCCAGGGCAAAAAGAGGGTGTCAAAACAGGATCTTAAGGTATAGAATGCCTCTGCCCGGGGTGATCCCCGTGGTCGAGGAGGTCATGCCATGGCTCATGCAGTCCGTCAAGCGTCAGCAGCGGCGATTATGGTCGCGCTGCTCGCATCCACCTCCCATGCCCAGCCCGTCGAGACGCGGGGTGAGCTCATCGCGATCCTGAGTGACACCGAGCAGATCGAGGACTTCGAGGGCTTGAGTCTGCACGCGGGCTCGTCAATCCCGGTGGCAAACCCGCTGAACGCGGCGACGGCGCCGGAGCTCGCGATCCAGGCGGGCGTGGGCTACAGCTCGCCCGAGGCGCTGAGCATCTATGCCGGGTTCTTCGGCGGCGACGACAGCAACATCCTGCGCGCCACCGACCGGCTCGACGTGGACTTCGACGAGCCGCAACGCGCCGTCGGATTCGACCTGCTCACGGGGGGAGGCGCGTACACGGTCTCGTTCTACGACGAGATCGGCATCCTGGGCGAGGTGGGTGTCAGCACGAGCGGGTTTGTCGGCTGGCAGGACTGGGTGTTCGGTGTCACGGCCATCCGCATCGTGCGCGACGACGACGGGACTGTCTCGACCGACAACTTCTCGTGGGGACGGGCCGTGCCCGGGTGCCCCGCGGACTTCGCGCTGCCCGCAGGGACGCTGAACTTCTCCGATATCCTCGCGTTTCTCGTCGCGTTCTCGGATACGGAGGACAACGCGGACATGGCGCCCCCGTTCGGGGTTTGGGACTTCTCGGATGTGGTGCAGTACCTCACCGCGTTTGGCGCCGGGTGTCCGTGATGATTGATCGGCGCTGAGCCTCTTCCCCACGGTCCTGCTCGGCAGCAGAGCGCAGTGATCGCGGATCTGGGGGTTTCTGGGTCTGCATATGCATTCAGATTCAGTTCTTATGTCCGGCGGGTTTCTGGGGTTGGGTGTAGCGGCGTGAATCGATAAGCTGGGCGCGGATCTCTCCACCCAGGAGCCCGCCATGATGACCGCTGCCCGCGCCCTGATCGTCCTCGCCGCCGCGACCGCGTCCGCCCACGCGGGCCCCGACCTGATCATCGGAGACATCTCGGGCGCCAACTCCTACGGCCAGCTCGACGGCGTGCACGCCTACTCGCTGGGCGTGACCTCGTGCAACCTGGGCGACGAGAGTGTTAACTGGTTCGACGCGTCGCCCGACCACCCGGTGCTGGCGCAGAACCTGTACCGCCTGACCGACGACGGGCGCCTCCAGCACGTGGGCATGTCGCACGTCGCCCACGCGTTCGCCGCGCTGCAGACCTCGCTCTGCTCGACATGCCAGCCGGACGACTTCCAGCACCTTGGTCCGGGCTGCTCCAACCCGTCGTCCTCGGGCATCAGCGGCGGGCAGCCCTACCTGGGACCGCGCGCCGAGGTCAACGCCTCCACCGGCGCGGTCCAGTTCCCGTTCACGGGCTCGGGCGAGTTCGGCAACACGATCGAGAAACGACTCCAGGTCCTTGACGCGGACGTCCACCCGGGCGGGACGTACTTCGCCGAGCTGCAGCACGTCGCGCAGGACGACGCGGAGGCGGGCGCGGGCGCCAACAACGCGTCGTACCGCCGGGCCGGCATGACGGTCAGCAACGCGCTCACGCTCACGGGGGGTGTGTTCACCGAGACGCCCGCGATCTTCGCCTGGGGCGACGAGGTCCCGGGCGTGCAGATCAGCACGCTGGACATCCCGGGCGACGGGCGCCTGCACATGGGCGCCAACGCGACGCAGGTCGCCCCGGGGCAGTGGCGCTACGACTACGCGGTGCACAACCTCAGCTCGCACCGCAGCGTCGCCTCGATCAGCCTCCCCGCCGCGGGCGCGATCTCCGGCGACGAGTTCCAGGCGCCCCTGTACCACTCCAACGAGCCCGTGATCAACGGCCCGTGGTCGTTCGGTGTCTCGGGCGGCGTTGTGTCGTGGAGCATCCCGCCCCACACGCCCGCGACGGACCAGACCGCCAACGCGGTGCGCTGGGGGACGATGTACACCTACTCGTTCGTGTCCGATGCCGCCCCAACCGTGGGGCAGATCGAGCTGGGCCTGTTCCGCCCGGGCGCCCCGGGGTCGGTCAGCGTGAGCGGACCCGTGCCCGGGACGTCGTGCGTCGCGGACCTTGCCGAGCCCTTCGGGTCGCTGGACTTCTCGGATGTCGCCGCGTTCCTCACGGCGTTCGGCACGATGTCGGGCGAGGCCGACCTGGCCGCGCCGTTCGGGGTGTTCGACTTCTCCGACGTGGGCGCCTTCCTCACCGCCTTCGGCGCCGGCTGCCCCTGACGCCTAATCCGTCTTCTTGAACAGGTCGAGGAAGCGGTCCTCGTACTCCCCGAAGATGTTGTGCTCGTCGAGCAGGCGCTTGAGCTTGACGGCCAGCGACTGGTCCTGAGCCGCGCTCTCGAAGAGCTCCTCGATCGTGCGCCGCGTCCGGATATCAATCGCGGGCTCGGCGCTGGCGGGTTCCTCCTCGCCCTCACCCTCCCAGGGCTCAGCGTCGTCCTCGACGACGCCCGAGACCTGCTCGCGCATGCTCAGCAGACGGGGCTCGGCGGCCCGCGCGGCGCTCTCGAGCACCGACGTGTCCACGTCGATCCCGCTGATCTGCTCGAACAGCTGCACCACCGCCAGCGACGCCCGCGGGTTGGGCACGCCCACGGCGTAGAACGGGATCTCGCCCAGCAGGCACGCGCCCTCGATCCCGCGCTGCGACGCCGCGCCGATGAGCGAGCCGTTGAGCCCGCTGATCTGCCCCTCGAGCAGCACCTCCGCGCCGAGCTTGGTCAGGTCGTCGAGCAGCGCGTCGTTGGTCGCCGCGGCGTAGACCGTTGGCTCGTCGGCGGGGCTCACCTGCGAGCCCAGCGACGCGAAGGTGAACACGCGCGAGACGCCCAGGTCCTGCGCCCGGTCGAGGATCGCCTCGCACAGGTCGCGCCCGCCCGTCTGCGGCTGGGCCTCGCCCACGAAGATCACCAGGTCGTGGCGCTGGGCGGGGTCCTCCCAGACGAAAAACATGTTGCGGGGCAGACGCCCGGGGCGGGCGATGCCGTCCTTGATCTCGATGTGGTCCACCCGGAAGTAGGGCTGCTCAGGGATCATGCCCGAGGGGCTGGCGCCGAGCGACTCGACCAGCGAGCCGCCGCCGAGCATCGCGACGTTGCCCATTCCGGGCCACACGGCCACGAGCCAGGGGTCATTGAGCTTTCGTTCGGTCATACAAACCTCCGTCAATCACCCCACACGTTGCAATCCGGGGGCCAGTGATTCCGACGCGCCAACACCCCTTGGCCCCGTCTCAGCGTCCGAAACAGGCGATCTCGGGCTTCTCCCTGTCATTTTGGCCGATCCAAACATAGACTTGACAGCGGGTTACAGGCGGTTCGCTGGCCCCGGATCCCGCTGGCGGCAATAGTGAACCTGCAAGCATCCACCCCTCCCGGGCGACGAATCTTCAGTTCCAGCCTCCACGTTCCATCCGCACAGAGGAACCCGCAGATGCTCAGGCCGATTCCCGTTGCCTTCGTCCTCACGCTCGCGGGCGGCGCCCACGCCCAGGTGCTCTCGTTCTCGGATCAGACCGCGACCAGCCAGATCGACGCGCGCTACGAGACGCCCTCGGGTTCGATTTCGTTCCCGCAGTTCATGGTCGCGGGGGGCGCCGCGGCGGACTTCGACCGTGACGGCGATCCAGATGTCTTCATCCTCTCGGGCGGTCACGCGCCCGACCGCCTGTACATCAACAACGGCGACGGCACGTTCACCGACCAGGCCGCGGCGTGGGGCGTTGATCTGCTTCATGTCGGCGCGGCTGCGTCCGTCGCGGACTACGACAACGACGGCGACCTGGACCTGTACGTCACCAGCTTCGGGCCCGCGTCGGGCTTCCTCGAGAACGACCGGCACCTGCTCTACCGCAATAACGGCGACAACACGTTCACCGACGTCGCCCTCGAGGCCGGCGTCCGCAAGAGCTCGCCCACCGACCCCGACGGGTTCAGCTCCACCTGGGGCGACTACGACATGGACGGCGACCTGGACCTGTTCGTCGCCGGCTGGATGGACGAGACCAACGGCGAGCGCCTCCTCCGCAACAACGGGCCCGACAGCGGCTACACCTTCACCGACGTCACCGACGAGCTGACCGACCTGGCGAGCATCCCGGTCTTCGGCTTCAGCCCCACGTTCCAGGACACCGACGGCGACGGATACCCCGAGCTGCTCATCGCCGCGGACTTCATCACCTCGCAGTACCTGCGCAACGACGGGGGAACGGGCTTTACCAACATCACCGCCGCCTCGGGCACGGGCCTGGACGAGAACGGGATGGGCGCGACCACGGGCGACTTCAACAACGACGGGCTCGTGGACTGGTACGTCACCGCGATCTGGAGCGCGGGGGGCAACAAGCTTTACATGAACCAGGGCGAGCATGTGTTTGAGGAAGTCAGCGTGGACGCGGGCGTCAACCAGGGCGGCTGGGGCTGGGGCGCCGCGGCGGTGGACATCGACAACGACGCGGACCTGGACATCCTCGAGACCAACGGCTGGAACCTGATCGACGACCCCTCGTTCCTCTTCCTCAACAACCTCGACGGCACGTTCACCGAGGCGGGCGTCGCCTCGGGCATCAACCACGTCACCCAGGGACGCAGCATACTGCTGCTCGACCACGACACCGACGGCGACGTGGACATCATCTTCCTGTCCCACCTCGAGCCCGCGTTCCTCTTCCAGAACGATTTGACCAAGGACACGGGCGCCGGCTGGCTCCGCGTTCGCCTGGACAACTGCGGGCGCGCCGACCTCACCCCCGACGGCGTGGGCGCGCACCTGGAGCTGACCGCGGGCGGCGTCACCCAGCACCGATGGATCACCGCGGCGCCCTCGTACGTCGGGCAGGGCGAGATGATCGCCCACTTCGGGCTCGACGACGCGACCGGCATCGACGAGCTTCGGGTCACCTGGCCCAACGGGTTCACGCGGGTGCTCAGCGGCCCCGACATGAACCAATCGATTGTCATGACCGCCAACGCCGCGGACCTCCGGGCGCCCTGGGGCGCGCTGGACGCGACCGACCTGCTCGGGTTCATGGACGACTGGATCCACGCGCGGGCCAGCGCCGATCTGGGGGCGCCCGCGGGGGTGTTCGATTTCACGGACATCCTGGCCTACCTGCACGCGTTCGGGCGTGCCTGCCGCTAGAACGCCCCGCGGGGTGAGCAACACAAACTTTTCTTGAACAAACAGGCCCTGCGCGGTAGCTTTGGGTTCATCCAGTCAGGGATGACACCCGGAAGCACAGAGCGACCGGGGGCTCGTGGGGTGTATACGAGCCGCGGACAACATGTTTTCACGGGCGCCCGGGGCCCGTGTGGTCTTGCGTGCACATGGGGGTCTCCATGCTGTTCACCGCGGAGGGCCGCGCCCTCGTTCCGTTCGTTCTGGCTTGTGCCGTGTGCGTTCCCGCGCAGGCCGGCGGTGATCCTCCCTCCGGTCCCGCGTGGGTTGACGTCACCTCCGCGCGCGGCATCAACCACCTGAGCCGACCCGGGTCGCTCTTCCCGGGCAACTTCTCCACCTTCCAGCTCATGCAGCGCATCATGGGCCAGGGCGGCGCCTGCGGCGACTACGACAACGACGGTGACCTGGACCTCTACCTCGTCAGCGGGTTCTCCAACACGCTCCTGCGCAACAACCTCGACCAGGGCGAAGCGACCTTCACCGACGTCACACAGGAGGCCAACGCCGACTCGCTCGACTTCGGGCGCATGGCGCACTTTGCCGATCTGGACAACGACGGGTGGCTCGACCTGCTCGTGATCAACGACGACCACGCCTCCGGGACGTACGGGCAGAGCCGGATCCTGCGCAACAACACCGACGGGACCTTCACCGATGTCACCGGGGCCTCCGGGTTCCGGGCCATCGGGCGCATCCGGGCCGGGTGCGCACTGGCGGACTACGACCACGACGGCGATCTTGATATCTACGTCACCAACTGGGGCGCCCAGCTCGGCAACCCCAACCCCATCTTTAATGGCGAGAATCGCTTCTTCGAGAACCTGGGCGGGTTCGTCTTCCAGGACACCTCCGAGTCCTCGGGGCTCGGGCTGATCGCCCGCGACAGCTTCACCCCCATCTTCCACGACTTCAACGGGGACCACCGCCCCGACATCTTCATCGCCGTGGACCACACCACCGACGAGTTCTTCCTCAATACCCCGGACGGGTTCGTGCGGATGACCGAGCAGGTGGGCGTGACGCACATTGGCAACGACATGGGCGCCGCCGTCGCGGACTTCGACGACGACGGCGACCTGGACATCTTCACCACCAACGTCGCCGACCCCAACAACAACTACGGAGGCGGGTACCGCAACGCGCTCTACATCAACACCCCCGACCCCGACGGCACACCCCGCTTCACCGACCGCGCCACCGAGCGAGGCGTCGAGCTGACCTACTGGGGCTGGGGCGCCGAGTTCTTCGACCCAGACCACGACGGCGACCTCGACCTCATGACCGTCAACGGCTTCGACGACTTCCTCTTCAGCGAGTCCGCGCTGTACATGCAGCCCCCCGTCTTCCTGCTCAATGACGGGACCGGGCACTACACCCGTGACCTGGCCCCGGGCACCGACTGGGTCGGCGATTCCCGCTGCCTCATCGCCTTCGACTACGACCGCGACGGCGACGACGACCTGCTCATCACCGGGCACAACGAGAACGCCGTCCTCCTCGAGAACGTCTGCCCCGACGCGGGGCACTGGCTCCGCGTGGGGGTCCGCCAGTCCAACGGCGCCAACGTCTTCGGCATCGGGGTCACCGTCCGCGCGACGATCACGACCCCCGGGGGCCAGGTCACCAAGCGCCGCGAGATCCTCACCGCCCGCTCCTACCTCGCGGGCGTCCCCGCCGAGGCGCACTTCGGGCTGGGCGACATCACCACCATCGACACCCTCTCGATCGAGTGGACCGACGGCACGAGCACCACACTGATCGATGTCCCCGCGGATCAGCTGCTGACCATCACCCAGCCCGTCCGCGCCTGCCCGGCGGACCTGGACGCCAGCGGCGCCCTCTCCGTCAACGACGTGCTCGCGTTCCTTGAGTTGTTCGCCGACGGAGCCCCCGCCGCGGATCTGGCGCCCCCAGCGGGCGTCTTCGACTTCGACGACGTTCTCTCGCTCGTGTCGGCGTTCTCGACGGGCTGCCCTTAAACCGCCTCTGGCGCCGGGCAAATCGCCCATCCAGGCAGAATCTGCGCCCGCCTCGGACCGATAGTGGGTCCGCCGGGGCGGTCTGCGCGATCGCCCCCGGGACGTAGAGTTTGCTTCGCCCGAGGACCCGCAGGAGCCGCCGTGACCGTCGGAATCGCCGTGACGCTTGTGATCCTCGCCCTGCTCGTGGCCGCTCTGGTCTCGAGCAAGGTGGGCGCGGATACCGCGATGGTCTCGGCGCTGACGCTGCTCATCGCTGTGGGCGCGATCGACGCCAAGACCGCGATCGCGGGCTTTGCCGACAGCGCCGTGCTGATGATCGCGGCCCTGTTCGTCGTCGCGACCGGGCTGAGCGAGACGGGCGCGATCCAGATGCTCTCCGAGAAGCTCCTGGGCAAGCCCAAGAGCCTGCGCACGGCGCTGGTGCGACTGATGGTCCCCGTCGCCGCCCTCTCGGCGTTCATGAACAACACGCCCATCGTCGCGATGTACCTGCCCGTGATCGATGACTGGTCCCGCAAGCTCAGGCTCAGCCCCTCGCGCCTGATGATGCCCCTGTCGTTCGCCGCGATCCTGGGCGGCGCCTGCACGCTTATCGGGACGAGCACGAACATCGCCGTCAACGGGCTCTACGTCGAGTACTTCAACGCCCACCAGACGGACCTGCTCGCACGGGGTCTCTCGCTGCCCTCGACCACCAAGCAGTTCTGGTGGGTGGGTGTCGTGGGCGCCCCCGCGGCGGTGATCGGCATCGTCATGATCGTCCTCAGCGCCCGCTGGCTCCTGCCCGAGCGCCGCCCGCCCGAGGGCGACAGCGAGGACGCGCGGCGCTTCACCGTCGAGATCATGGTCGAGCCCGCGTGCCCGCTGATCGGCAGGAACATCGAGCAGGCGGGCCTGCGCCAGCTCCCGGGCCTGTTCCTGTCCGAGATCGAGCGAGACGGCGACCTGATCCCCGCCGTCGCGCCCGAGGAGATCCTGCACGAGGGCGACCGCCTGATCTTCGTGGGCGTGGTCGAGTCCGTCGTGGACCTGCTCAAGATCAAGGGCCTCAAGCCCGCGACGGACCAGATCGAGAAGGTCGAGGC
>JAJDDH010000188.1 GCA_029260415.1 Phycisphaerales bacterium
CCAATCGCACTGTCGCGCTCAAGGTGCTGCGACCGGGCCTGGCGACGCCCAGCCTGGTGCGGCGCTTCGAGTTCGAGGCCGAGGCGCTCGGGCGCCTGCGCCACGCGGGCATCGCGCAGGTCTACGAGGCGGGCGTCGCCCAGACCGACGACGGCCCGCGCCCGTTCTTCGCGATGGAGCTGGTCGAGGGGGCGCCGCTGGACCGCTGGGCGGAATCCACGCACGCCCCGCCCCGCGAGCGTCTGGAGATGATGGCGCGGATCTGCGACGCGGTGCAGCACGCGCACGCGCAGGGCGTGATCCACCGCGACCTCAAGCCCGCCAACATCCTCATCACGCCCGAGGGCGACCCGAAGGTGCTGGACTTCGGCATCGCCCGGGCCGCGGACAGCGAGCGCCCGGGCGAGTCGATGCAGACCGCCGAGGGGCAGATCGTGGGGACGCTGCTGTACATGAGCCCCGAGCAGCTCACGGGCGACACGCGCGAGATCGACACCCGCTCTGACGTGTACGCGCTGGGCGTGTGCCTGTTCGAGCTCTTGACCGGTCGCGTGCCCCACGAGGTGGGGGACAAGGGCCTGATCGAGGCGGCCCGCGAGATCCAGGACACCCCGCCCACGCGCCTGGCGATCATCGCCCCGCGCCTGCGCGGCGACGTGGACACCATCGCGGGCAAGGCGCTCGAGCGCGAGAAGGACCGGCGCTACCAGTCCGCCAGCGCGATGGGCGACGACATCCGAAGGCACCTTGCGGGCATGACCATCACTGCCCGCGCCCCCAGCGCCGTCTACCAGCTCAGCCGCCTGGCCCGCAGGCACAAGCCCGCGGCGATCGCCACGGGCGTCGTCGCGCTCGCGCTCGTCGCGTCGGTCGTGATCGTGTCGCTGGCGCTGCGCGAGGCGCTGGCGCAGCGGGAGATCGCCGAGGCGAAGACCACCGAGGCGCAGGAGCAGCAGGCCGAGGCCGAGCGCCGGGGCGAGATCGCCAACGCCGTCACCGGCTTCCTCAACAACGACGTGCTCGCGGCGGTCGCGCCCTCGGCGCTGGGACGCGACGTGACGGTCCGCGAGGCGCTCGACACCGCCGCGGACAGCCTGGGCGGTCGCTTCGAGGGCGAGCCCATGACGTCCGCGGCGATCCGCAACAACATCGCCAACATCTACCTCGCGCTGGGCGAGTACGCCCGGGCCGAGCCGCTGACGATCGAGGCGCGGGACCTGTTCCTCGCGGAGCTGGGCCCCGAGCACGAGCTGACGCAGTTTGCCGAGCAGGACCTGGGCGTGCTCTACCGCGCCACCGCCCGATTCGATGAGGCGCACTCGCAGCTCGAGGCGGTCCTCGCCTCGCGCGAGGCGTCCATCGGGCCCGACGCGCCCGCGACGCTCGAGAACCTGATCATGCTGGCCGAGCTGGAGAACGACGGGCTGGGCAACAGCGCCGTCGCGATCGAACGCCTGGCAGTGTTCGAGTCGCGCCGCGCGGGCGTGCTGGGCGACGATCACCCGGTCACGGTCTACGCCGAGCTGGTCCGGGGGGGGATCGCCCTCAAGGCCCACGACTACGAGACCGCCGCCAAGAGCTACAAACGCGTGGTTCAGGGGCGCGAGCGCGAGTACGGGCCCGAGCACCCCGCAACGCTCGTCGCCTGGCACAACGTCGCCGTCGCGTACGAGGGGATGGGTCGCTACGACGAGGCCGAGCCGATCTACAAGCGCGGGCTGGACCTGGCGCGAAAGCAGGCCGGCGCGGACAACCCAGACACCCTTGTCACGGCCCACAACCTCGCGTTCCTCTACCAGAGCATGGGGCGGCACGACGAGGCCGAGCCGCTCTTCATCGACACCCTCGAGCGCTGCCAGCGCGTCTTCGGCCCGGCCCACCCGGGCACGATGACCTGCACCCAGAGCCTCGCGTCGCTCTACCAGGTCACCGACCGACCCGACGAGGCGATCGTGCTGATGGAGGGCGCGCTCGAAGGCGCCCGCTCGGCCACGGGCCCGGAGTCGCCCACGGTGATCGACCTCTCCCGCACCCTGGGCGCGATGTACGCCCAACACGGACGGGCCGAGGAGGGCGAGGCGTTGCTGGCGGGCGCCCTGCCCGCGCTGCGCCGGATGGCCCCCGAGGATCACCCGATGCTGGGCGACATGCTCTCGACCTGGGGCGAGTGCCTTCGTCGGTGCGAACGCCTGGACGAGTCCCGCGACGCCCTGACCGAGGCCTACGAGATCCTGAGCGCCGCCCAGGGCCAGCGGAACGCCGAGAAGGCCCGCACGGCCGCCGAACGACTCGCCAGGGTCTGGCGGGCGCTGAGCGACGAGGATGAAGCCGCCCGCTGGGAGGCCCTGAGCCAACAACCGACAGGCGGTTGAGTCGAGGCCTATCCTGCCCCCCCGAGGCGTGAATCGCCCCGGGATTCCCGCCAATCACGACCCCGTCCCGCCCCGAGAAAGGTTCGGGACCCTGTCCCCCAAGGGAGAGTCTCCATGAGCCACGGCCTGATCCCGCCCCACGGCGGCACACTCGTCAACCAGGTCGCCGACGGCGCCCGTCGCGACGAACTCGTCAAAGAAGCCGCGGGCCTGACCCGCATCGATCTCTCGCCCAAGCAGTCCTGCGACTGCGAGATGATCGCCATCGGCGCCTTCAGCCCCCTCAAGGGCTTCATGGGCAAGGCCGACTTCGAGAGCGTCTGCAAGGGCATGAAGCTCGCCAGCGGCGACATCTGGCCCATCCCGATCACCCTGAGCACCGACGAGGGCAAGGCCAAGGCAGGCGACCGCGTCGCGCTGTACGCCCCCAACGGCACGCTCCAGGCCGTGATGAGCGTCGAAGAGGTCTACGCCCACGACACCAAGCTCGAGTCCACGATCTTCTTCAACAACCCCTCCGACGACGACGGGAAGCACCCGGGCGCCGAGGCGGTCAAGAAGGAGGGCCCCGTCTGTCTGGCGGGCCCGATCGAGGCCGTCGAGGTCTGTGTTGACCCGGACGGGCCCGAGGCCTTCCTCGACTTCCGCCTGACCCCCGCCCAGACGCGCGCGGAGTTCGCCAACCGCGGCTGGAAGACCGTCGGCGCGTTCCAGACCCGCAACCCCATCCACCGGGCCCATGAGTACCTCTGCAAGTGCACGCAGGAGATCACCGACGGCCTGCTCATCCACCCCCTCGTGGGCGAGACCAAGCCCGGCGACATCCCCGCCGATGTCCGCATGGACTGCTACCAGGCGCTCATCAAGGAGTACTTCGTCCCCGAGCGCACGCTGCTCAGCGTCATGCCCGCCGCAATGCGCTACGCCGGCCCGCGCGAGGCCATCCTCCACGCCCTGGTCCGCAAGAACTACGGCGTCACCCACTTCATCGTCGGGCGTGACCACGCGGGCGTGGGCAGCTACTACGGCACCTACGACGCGCAGAACATCTTCAACGGGCTCGACGAGGACAACCTCGAGATCGAACCGCTCAAGTTCGAGCACGCCGCCTTCTCCAAGAAGGCCCAGGGCATGGTCTCGGGCAAGACCTTCCCCAAGCTCGAGGGCGACCAGATCTTCCTCTCTGGCACCAAGGTCCGCGAGATGCTGGGCAACGGCGAGCGCCCCCCGGGCGAGTTCACCCGTCCCGAGGTCGCCGACATCCTGATCACCTGGGCCAAGAACGCCTGATCGATCAGCGCTCGACCGACACCAACAGGGCCCCGTCCATCGCGGACGGGGCCTTTCTTGTGCGCACGGACTGTTGCTCACCGCCTCCGTGCTACGGGCGCTGCGGCAGGTCGAACCGCAGCAGCACCGTCGAGCCCAGAGGCGGGTACTTCATCTCCAGACGCACCGCACGCATCCGCTTGGGCTCGCACCCGAGACGCTCGCAGATCAGCTCCAGCATCTCGGGGTACCGCTCGATCCGCGGTGTCGCCAGCGCCGGGGGCTGCCCCGAGATCACCCGGACCGAGTCCGTGATCGGCAACGCCGCGCTGCTCGTCTCGTCGGGCGTCGGCTGGCTCTGGCGGCTGATCTGCCCCAGCACGATCACCCGCGCCTCGAGCGCGAACGCCAGGCTCTCCTCCACGACGATGTCCATGACCAGAGTCTCGAGCGGGACGGAAATCGCGGCGCCGAACTCGCCGATCGGGTCGTCGTTGGTCGCGTACTTGCTCACCGCCGAACGCATCAGCTCGCCCTGGTAGCAGTCGATCGCCCCGAAGTTCCCCACAGGACCGGGCATGAGGACGAAGTCCGTGCCCTCGGACGACTGCTCGGCGCGGATCTCGGGCATGCGCTCGGAACTGAACGACGCCATGATGTTGGCGACGCTGGGCGAATCGCCCTCCTCGAGCGGCTCCCAGTTGGGCTGGGTCATCATCGCGTCCTCGCCCGTGCTCCACTCGCGCACCTGGAACAGGGGCCAGCGGACCGACGGACGTAGACGACGGAACCCGGAGTACCCGCGGACGGTCACGATGTCGAGCGTGTCGGGGTTGTCCTTGTTGGGCGCGAGCACGTTGAGCGCCAGACGCGTCTGCGCCTGCACCCCCCAGATCCCGCTGTTGCCCCGGAACGCGAGCTTGCGGCTGACCTCCAGGCGGTCCGTCGCGCCGGGCGCCATGCCGTCGAGCACCAGCTCCAGCGTCGGGCGGTCGCCCACGTGCAGCTGCACCATCTCGTCGAAGCGCTTGGCCGCGTTGCGGACGCCGTCGATCGCCTCGGGCCCGGCGCCCGAGGTCGACATGGACTTCAGGAAGATCTGCATCGCCCCGGAGCCGGGCACGTGGTTGACCGCCGCGAGGTTGTCCGTCGCCCCGATCACCTTGGAGAGCTTCCAGGTCAGGGTTTTGTTGAGCTTGAAACGCCTGGCGACGTCCTGGGGGCTGTCCGGGTCGATGCCGGCGGAGGCGTAGAGGCGGATCAGGGCCGCCCGGAGCCCGTCGAGACTCTCTCTGCAGTGGGTTTCGAAGTCGTTGAGGGTCTCGGTCGGCATGAAATCCAGTCCTTTGGGGCCGCAGAGGCGGGTCGGGGGGCATTGTAGCGGGGAGTTGTCGCTGGAGAATATTCCATGTTGATATTTCAGGAAGTTTCCATATGGAAACTTGAACCGGCGTCTGCATCGCGTTATCGTCGCGTTCAGCATGCCTCACCCGACCGGGCTCAACCCCGTCGACACGCACGAAAGAAGGAGACCCAAGAGATGAATCGCAGCACCCAGAGCATCGTGGCGGCCTCGATCGCCGCCCTCACCCTGACCGCCGCTTCTGCGGATATCACAGTCACCCAGGGCGACAGCGCCCCGACGTACAGCACGACGCTCAACTTCGACGAGGTTGGCGGGCCCACCGGCAGCGTCTCCACCGACTCGTGGCTCGCCTCCCACGGCGTGTCTTCGCTCCAGGCCGGCGTCGGGGGCGCCGTCGTCGCGAACCTGAGCAGCACGCCCGGCTACGGCTGGTTGCCCGACAGCAACGCCTTCGTCGGCGACTTCGGCGTCTTCATGAACTTCGAGAACGACCTCACCGACTTCTCCGCGCAGATCTGGGACAACGCGGGCCCCGCCAGCGGCTTCAGCGGCGGCATGGTCATCGTCGCGCTCAACGACGGCGCCGAGGTCGCCAATGTCTTCATCGACCTGCCCGTCTTCGGGCTCACGGGCGACGAGGACACCTGGTTCAACATCACCGCAACCGACGGGATGGTCTTTGACGAGGTCCGCATCGTCGGCTTCGCGTTCGTCTCGCCCCAGACCCTGATCGACAACATCTCCTGGAACGCCGTCCCGGCGCCCGGCTCGTTCGCGGTGCTCGCCTTGGGCGGCGTCGCCTGCTCGCGCCGGCGTCGCGCCTGATCGGATCACTCCCCCCGAACCGGCTCGGCGCGGGCGACACCCCGCGTCGAGCGTTCTGCCTCGACCACGACACGACCCAAACGCACACCACGCCCGGAGAACTGACCATGAATCGCGCCACTGCCGTCATCTCGGTGCTCGCCGCGATCGCGGGGCTCGCCAGCGCCCACGACGTCACCTTCCTCCCCACCAACTACTACGGCTCCGACACCTCCGAGGACGGCTCCGTCGTCGTGGGCAACCTCGCCGGTCCGTATGAGACCTTCCGCTGGACCGCGGAAACCGGGGCGGTCCTGCTGGGGCAGGCGACCGTGCCTGTGCTGGGCACGGGGGCGGGCTCGCCCGACATCTCGTACGACGGCACGCGGATCTCCGCGACCATCCTCGACGAGACCGGTTCGTTCGCGACCTGGGGCATCTGGACCGAAGGACTCGGCTGGGAAGAACTCATCCCGCCGCTGGCGCCCGACGGCATCAACGTGGACAACAGTG
>JAJDDH010000189.1 GCA_029260415.1 Phycisphaerales bacterium
GAGAGCCAGATTCCCTTGAGAACCTCGCGGTTAGAGGGCACCCGCTTGCGCAGGTCCTGCATCGTGAAAATGATGTCGGCCATTTGTCGTTCTTCGGATCGTCAGGGCAGGGAGCGCCAGGCGCATGGAAGCGGCGCTGCAAAGTGCGGCGAACGGACGTACAGTTCGCTGCATGAGAGAGCCGATTGTATCGACGAGTCGGTAACGGTGGCTTAAGTGCCCTCCGTTACTCGGAGTTTCCTCTCGGGTGCCTCCATAGATACCGCGTTGATACCAATCTGGGCCGATCGGAGCTCCATTCCGGCCTTCAGCTGCCTGCGGTCCGGGTGCATGTACCGCTCTGTGATCCGCAGCGAAGAGTGCCCCATCACGTCGCGCACCTCTGTGTTCGGCATCTGCGTCTCGTTGCAGAGGAATGTCGCGAAGTCATGGCGGAAACAGTGCAGCGTAACCTCCCGGGAAAGCTTGAGTCGCTTCCTTTCGGCAACCCACCACTTTCGAAGCGTCGACCCGCAGAAGGGGAACAGCACGCCACCCTCAGCGCCGTCCACTAGCCGCTGCGCTACCGAGATCGCCTCGCCGACCAGAGGCACGATCCGCTCCCTGTGCCCCTTCCCGTCGACAACCAGGTGCGGGGCGGGGGATTGCAGCACCACGTCTTCGACCGAGAGTCGCCTGACCTCGACGCCGCGGAGCCCTGTCATCAACATGAGCAGCCACCAGTCCTTCTTTGCCGAAGAGCACTCGAGCACAGCAGCTCGCTCGTCGTCGGTGAGCGAACGGCGCCGGTTCTTCTGCACCTTGGGCACGAGCCCCTTGACGGGATTGAACGAGAGATACTCCCCCTCGGCCCACGAGAAGGCTCGATGCAAAGCGACCATGTAGACGTTCGCGCTGCCCGGCGAGACGTCGCGGAACAGGTGAGCGCGGTATCGCTGCACCAAGCCTGGCGACACGTCCGCAGTAGAGGAGATCCCGAGCTCGTCCAGGAATGAAGTGAACCGTCGGAGCGCGGTTCCGTAGCTGTGCGCTGTGTGTATCGAGCGCTCAGCCTTCACCCCGTCGAGGAAGTGATCGAACAGTTGTCGGACCTCCGCCGCCTCCGGCGCTGACCGGAGGCCGGTCGCGTTCTGAACGATCAGGTCGCTGCAATAGCGGTCTGCTTCGTTGCGGTCGGCCAGTTCGTATCTGCGCCGGAGCGGCTGTCCGATCCGGCGCATGATCGTCTCCCACCGTCTGCAGTCGACCTCCAGAACGCTGCGTCCCTGATACGACTTGACCTTCGGTGTCGGAATGAACGGTCGCGTCTTCATCGGTGAACCACTCCTCGAGGACCGTAGGGTGAATCCTCCACTGTCTGCCAAGCTTGCGTGCGCCCGGGAGCCTACCATCCCGACACAGCTGCGAGACGGTGGACTCTGGGAGCTGCAGGAACTCCGCGGCTTGCCTGACGCTCCAGAGAGCCGCCACTTACGCGACCCTTCCAAGCGCCAGCAGCTCGTCGAGCCGCACCATGACCTGGCCGCGCGTGAGATCGGGCAGGCCGAGGTGGGTCGCCGCATACCAGCCTGCGACGTAGGGCCGGAACCAGAGCGCATGCTCGAACATGTACGGGCGCTCCATGACCACGCGAACCTGGACCGAGAGATGGCAGGCTTGGCAGAGGGCGGCGAGGTTCCACCAGCGGCAGTTCGCCTTGTCCATGTCCAAGTGATGGACGGTGAGCGTCCGGCCAACCTCGGGCGCGTGGATGTGCGCGCACCGGATGCAGTGCCACGCCGCGGCGAGCTTGACGGCCTCGGCGATCTGCGGCCAGTTGGCGGGGTACTCGCTGGGGTGTCCCATCTAGCTCGCTGCCTCCTCGCGACGCACCGAGCGACCAAGGTGGAAGCCGACGGGTGGTTCCGCACGCCAGAGCCAGCGCATGGGCGCAACGTCTACGAGGTCCTGGGTTGATGGGTACCACTCGCAGGCGCTTGCCGCCTCGCCCCAGACGGCGTTCTTGACCTGCTGGAGCCGCGCCCACGACATCGCGCTAGCGGACCCCTTGAGCCGCACTCCCATGAACTCGAAGACCTGGTCTCCGGTACACCAGGCCCCGACCTGGGCCACGAACCCGGACCCGACCCAGACCTCTCGGCACCAGTCAGGAGGTCGCGGCGATTCGGGCAACTGGTCGAGCTTTCGGAGCTTCACTCGGCCACCTCCCCGCTATCGCTCCCACGCTTCGCCAGCCGTGCCGCTGCGTGATCCTCGGCCGTCGCCTCGCGCAACGTTACCCACTGCCCGTCCGGGTGGCGGTAGCAGAGCCAGTTTGGCGGGTCCTCGTTCGCGGCTGTGATGATGTACTCGACGACGCGGCCAGAGCCGTCCCAGCGCGGGCCGGGCATACAGTGCGTTGGCGCCGGGCCGTTCGTGCAACGGAAGCGAGCGCCATCTGGTTCATGTGGCTCAGCTCGCATCGCTGTCGCTCCCCGTGTCGTTGCGGTCGAGGAAGGCGTGGCGCTCAGCGCACCATTGACACTCTTCCTGGCCTTCCTCGGGTACGGGAACGGGGCACTCAACAGCACACCGACCCTCATCTCCATCACAGGCGTGCCCGTAACCCGTGACTGTGACCGCGTGCCAGCCCGGGCAGTCGGGGCCGCCCTGGGGACAGGCGGCTATTGCCAGAAGCTTGCGAAGCGCGTCCAACTCAAACGCAGCGGCCCCCCGCTTCTCGACCAGTTCGTCCGGCTCCATCTTGGTCGTGGTGCCGTCCGCGTTGTGCCAGGTGGTGGCGAGACGTTGGATCTCACACCATGGACACAGCGGGCCAAGTGAGCATGTCTCGGCGTCGTGCTCGCGGCCTCCGTCGAATAGCCGCACCTCCAACTCCTCAACCCTGGCGCGGAGTTCGTTAATCGTGCCCTGCTGTTCCAGCATCTTCTGGGCTATGCGTAGATCCACGTCGCTAGCCATCGTCGCTCCCCTCGTCCAGCGCCACGCACCGGGCGCAGGTGTTCTTCGAGCCCTCGCGGCACTCGCAGTCCACCCGTGAGCGCGTGAATTCCCGCAGCGCATCCCGCTCGGCCTCCAGCGCCTCATAGCGCAACTGGTGCCAACGCAACGACCCTTCTTCGTCAGGCCCCCCGACGAGGTACCCATAGTTGCGATCCTTCCAGGCGTCCCGCTCGGCCTCGACGGTGCGTAGGGTGGCGCGGGCTTCGTCGCGTT
>JAJDDH010000190.1 GCA_029260415.1 Phycisphaerales bacterium
CGCCCGCCCCGTCATCGCGTCCAACGCCCCGCGCCGCTACGCCCGCCTGGCGCGCACCGCGGGGTTCAGCCGCATCGACTCGATGACCCCCGAGCAGCGCCGCCTCGTCGAAACGCCCGGCGTGATCCCCGACTCGGCCTACCGCCAGCGCTTCCTCGAGCTCATGTCGGGCATGGGCGGGCACGGGGGCGAGATGAGCGCCGAGGAGTCCCGCTCGATGGGCGAGGCGTTCTTCCGCGCCCAGGCCGTCTGGGACGAGACCATGGGCGACTCGGTCGCCAATGCCACGCGTCACGGCACGCCCGTGGTCCACGTTGTCGGTCGCTTCCACGTCGAACGCCCGCGCGAGGGCGGGGGCCTGACACAAGAAATCCGCGACCGCCTGGGGGCGGACGCGGACATCGTGGTGGTCCTGATGGATGACGCCCTGCCCGGAAACCCGCCCGACAACTGGGCGGACCTGGGCGACGTGGTCGTCCTCGTCGGCCCAGCGCCCGAGTAAGGCTTACTCGTCCTCGGTCTCGACGCTTCCCAGCGCATCGCCCGTGTCGAACTCGGGCGAGCCGGTCGCGACGCCCACGTCGATGAGCTCGTTGTTGTCCATGGGGTCGAACCCGTCGAACGAGTTGTTCTCGCCGACCTCGAAGGTGCTCGGGCCGCGGAAGCCGCTGTCACCGGTCGCCGGGGCGATGGGCCCGCCCGCGGGCGCCTCGGGGATGGTGCGGGTGATCTCGATCTCCTGCGGGTACTCGGGACCGCTGCGCAGGGCCATGTCGATCCGGCGCGAGTTGGACGGCGGGACCGTGATCTGGTTCTGGAGGCGGGTCTGCTTGGTCTTCTGGTCGTAGATGGACCACCGCATCACGTCGGGGGCGTAGGCGCTGCCCTCGCCCTTGTCCTTGTAGAACCGGATGGTCAGCTTCTTGCCGATGGGCACGTCTGCGGACCAGAACTCCTGGTTGTCGCGGGTGTCGATCAGCGTGATCGTGATGGGCTCGTAGGGCGTGGAGATGTACGTGAACTCGTCGAGCGACCGCATCTTGCCCGAGGGTCGCATCTCAATGAGCGAGCATCCGCCGGCGGAGATGGCCAGGGCCGCGCTGGCGGCGAGGGCGGCTGAGATCAGGCGGGTTCGGCTGAGCATGTCGGGTCTCTCCGGGCTCGGGTCGTTCGCCGCGCAGTTCGCGGCCAGTCCAGTACGCGCCGCCCTGGGCCCCGGTTCGCCGGGATCGTGGGCTGACGCAGGGGTTATCGGTAGACTCCGCTGATGCCTGAAGCGGACCCAACCCCGGATGCTCAAAACCCGTCCCGTGCCCCGCAGACCGCGCCGGATTTGCGCGTCGGGCACGGGTACGACCTCCACCGACTGGAGCACCTGGCCCCCGATGGGCCGGGCAAGCCCCTGATCATTGGCGGCGTCCCCCTCGAGCACGACCGGGGCGCCCTGGCCCACTCGGACGGGGACGTGCTCTACCACGCCATCACCGATGCCCTCCTGGGCGCCGTCGCCCACCCGGACATCGGCCAGCTCTTCCCTGACTCCGACGACCGCGAGGCCGGGCGGGACTCGGGCGAGTACGTCCGCGAGGCCCGCCGCCTGATCGGGGCGTCCGGGTTCCGCCCGATCAGCCTCGACGCGACGGTCGTCCTCGAACGCCCGAAGATCGGCCCGCACAAGGACGCCATGCGCGCCAACATCGCGGCCCTGCTCGGCATGGACGTCAACCGGGTCAACGTCAAGGGCAAGACCCACGAGGCCGTGGACGCCGTGGGCCAGGGCCTGGCGCTCGAGGCTCACTGCGTCGTCTTGCTCGCCCGCTGACGGTCCGTCATCCGCTCTCGCTTCTTGAGCAGGAAGGCGAGCGTGCGGTCCGTGATGCCCGGGGAGATCACCGAGAGGCCCAGCGCCGTGCGCACAGGCAGGCTTGTCCACACCTCGCCCCCGCGCCCCTTGCGCAGGCGCTTGACAACCGCACGGGCGACTCGCTCGGGCGACTGCATGAACATCGTGTTCTTCTGGTCCGCGATCTTCAGGTCCCCGCCCAGCGCCGCGGCCGCGTCGAAGAACTCGGTCTTGGTCCCGATCGGGTGCACGCTCGAGACCGCAATGCCCTTGTCGCGCAGCTCCAGGCGCATCGAGCGGGCGAAGTGGTCCTGGCAGGCCTTGGTCGCCGAGTAGGCGCCGTAGTACGAGATCGAGATCTTGGAGAGGCAGCTCGAGCAGAACAGCACGTGCCCCTGACCGGCGCGGCGCATGTGCTCCAGGGCGGGGCGGGTGACGTTGAGCGAGCCGTGGAAGTTGACCTCGAAGATCTTGCGGAGGTCCTCGTCGCTCATCTCACTGGCGGGGATCTCGACGCCGTAGCCCGCGTTGGCGAAGACGCTGAAGATCGAGCCGAACGCGCTAACCGTCTCGTCGATGAGGCGCCGCCCGGACTCGGGGTCCTCGACACTCCCCGCGACGACGATCGCCCGCCCGCCCTCGCCCCGGATCTGCTGGGCGATCAGCTCGAGCTTGTCGGCGCGCCGGGCCATGAGCGCGACGGGCATCCCGGCCTGAGCGCACAGAAAAGCCGATGCCGCCCCGATGCCGCTGCTGGCCCCGGTGATGGCGATCGGCTTGTCCTTGAGATCGATCACGCCCCAAACCTCCTGTGGGGCACGCGATCAGTCCTCGCTGGAGAAGACCTTCTCGGTCGTATCCACGGTCGCCTTGCCGGCGCCCTTCACGTCCTCGGCCGCGCCCTCAACGGTGTTGCACGCGCTGAGCACGGTCAGCCCGATGCACGCGGCGCCGGCAGCCAACACGATCGCACCGAAGCGCCGAACATTCTCATTCTTCATGGCAGAGTCTCCTTGGGTTACGGACGCCCGGATTCTACCTCGGGTCGCCGGGGTCTGCCGGGTCGCCCGTCCCTCCCCGTGACGGGTGGGTCAGCCACCACAGCTCATCGGCGCGGGCCGCCCGGGCGAGCACGAGGTACACCCCGCCCCCGAGCGAGGTCGCCGCGAGCAGGGCCAGAGCGCCGCTCGCCCAGCTCTCGCGCTCGGGCCAGAGCGCGAGCAGCAGGCCCACCAGCAGGCCCATCGCCGCGCTCAGGCCGACACTGCGTGCAACGCTGCGGACCGCGCCCGCGTCAAAGCACGCCCCGATCCCGAGGCGTGTGCGGGCCAGGCGCCCCAGCAGAGCGCACTGCACGATCGCGGAGACCGACGTCGCCCACGCCAGCCCCGCCTCGCCCAGGGGCCAGATCAGCGCCAGGTTGAGCGCCAGGTTCAGCCCGACCATCGCCACGGCGACCCGCATCGGTGTCGTCGTATCGTTCTTCGCGTAGAACGCCCGCGTCCAGAGCTGGTTGAGCGAGTACGCCCACACGCCCACGCTGTAGCCCAGCACGACCCACGCCGCCCGGCGCACGCCGTCGTCGCTGAACCCGTCGCCCACGCCCGAGTACAGCGTGGTCACCAGGTCCGTGCGCACCAGCGCCAGCCCGACCGACGCGGGCAGCGCGATGAACAGCGAGAGACGAACCCCTCGGCGCAGCGCCGAGACGAACCGCCCCGGATCGTTCGCCGCCCGGCTCAGCTCCGGGAAGACCGCCGTCGCGACCGCGATCCCGAACACCCCCAGCGGGAACTGGTACAGGCGCTGCGCGTAGTACAACACACTGTTCGACGCCTCGTCCAGCGGGTAGCTCACGCCCCCGATCGTGTCCCCGACCCAGAGGGGGTACATCGCGATGAGCGTGTCGATGAATGAGTTGAGCTGCAGCGTGCCCAGCCCGATCAGCGCCGGGCCCATGCGCACGAGCATGGACCGGACCCGCGCCCGCGTCTCGCTGCTGCCCGCGCCCCAGTCCACGCGCCCACGCAGGCACGACCACGACCAGAGCACCTGCAGCACGCCCGCGAGCACGGCCGACGCGCCGATGACGTAGCCCCACGTGCGCGCCGAGGCGTTGTCGATCAGCCAGTAGGGCACGCACGCGCCGATGATGCACACGTTCAGGATCATCGGCGCCATCGCCCACGGCGCGAACCGCCCGTGCGCCTGGAGCATCCCCCCGAGGATCGCCGCGACGCAGATCAGCGGCATGAACGGCAGCGTGACCATGATCATCCGCAGCGACAACGCCCGGTCCGCGTCGCCCGGGGTCAGCAGCAGCACAGCGAGCAGGAGCAGCTCGATCATGATCGTGAGCACGCCCGTGCCCATCGCCAGCAGCGCGACAGTGCTGCGTGCGAACGCGCTGGCCTGCTCCCGGTCGGTCTCGTCCAGGCGGGTGTACTCGGGCAGGAACGCGGCCGAGAGCGCCCCCTCTCCGAACAGGCGCCTGAACATGTTGGGGATCGCCAGCGCCGCGGCGAACGCGGAGCCCACGGCGGTGTCGCCGAAGATCCGCACCGTCGCCAGGTCCCGCACCAGCCCCAGCACCCGGCTGCCCAGCGTCAGGCCCGAGACCGTGCGCACCGCCCGCCCGATCGTCGCGTTCCGCTGTTCCGTGCTGGGGGTCTGGTCGCTCACGCTGCCTTCCATCGGCGTTCAGGCACGCCCCGCGTCAGGCCCATTATCAGGCGCGCCGGATCGCCGCCAGCCCCAGGCACGCGCCGCCCGCCAGCGCGATGCCCAGGAGGTTGGCCAGCGCGTCGTCCACCGCGCTGACCCGGTGCAGCCCGGGCAGGCTCTGCGACAGCTCGTCCAGCGGCGCGTACACCGCCCCGATCGCGGCGCAGATCAGGATGTTCCGCGTTGAGAGTACACGCCCGAAGAACCCGCACGCGATGAGCAGCAGCGTCCACAGCCCGAACGCTCCCGCGTGGAGCAGCAGGTCCGGGCGTTCGATCGGGCCCCGGATGGTGAGCTTGGGCCAGTGCGTCGCGACGAGCAGGGCGATCGCGTACAACACAAACAACGCGCGTCGGACGCGCAGACCCGAAGCGGCGTTCGGTGTCCCAGCGTTGGTTGTCGGGCTGTTCACGCGGTCCGCTCGGTCGCGCCGATCGATCCCTTGAGCACCGTGATCTCCGCCTCGGACAGGGGCGAGGAGTCATCGCGGGCGTCGATCATGGTGTCCCACTCGCGGACGATCGCCTCGCCCAGCTTCTTGTAGTCCAGCGCGCCCGGGGCCCACGGGGCGTAGTCAAAGATCGTCTGCCCGAAGCTCGGGCACTCCGCAAGCTTGATGTTCCGACGGATCGCGGGCCGGTACACCCGGGCGAACCGCCAGGGCACGTCCTGCTCGCGCGACGAGGTGAAGAACCCCTCAAGATCGTCCACCACCTCGCGCGTGTGCGTCGTCTGCTGATCGTGCATGCACAGGACAATGCCCGCAACGCTCAGGCTCGGGTTGAGTTGCCTGCGGACGAGCTGGACAGTCTCGAGCAGCTTGCCCACGCCCTGCAGCGCCAGGAAGTGCGCCTGCATCGGGATGATCACCTCGCGGGCCGCGACGAGCGCGTTGAGCGTCAGCAGCCCGAGCGACGGCGGGCAGTCGAGCAGCACGAACTCGTGCCCGCCCTGCGCCGAGGTCTCCAGGCGCCCGAGCGCGCTGCGGAGGCGCTCGTGCCGCTGGGGGAGCGAGCCCAGCTCGGACTCGGCCGCGGCCATGTCCGTCTCGCTCGGGATCAGCGCCAGGTTGTCCCGCACCTCGATGAGCGCGTTGGTCGGGTCGTACGCGGGGTCCAGCAGCAGGTCGTAGGCGCTGCCCCGTCCCAGCCCGGACAGCTCCGCGGACTCCACGCCCAGGTGCAGCGTCGCGTGGGCCTGCGGGTCGAGATCAACGATGAGGGTCTTGCGTCCGGTCGCGGCGATCGCGGCGGCCAGGTTGACGCTGGTGGTCGTCTTGCCCACCCCGCCCTTCTGGTTCATCAGCGCGATGACCCGCGTCAATCTGTCCGCCCTCCCTGGCATGCCCCCAGTATACGGGCAAATCCGGGGCTCACACGCTCGCGGTCTCGGGCTCGCTGGGCTGGGCCGTCGCGGGCGCCGCATCGCCGTCCGGGTCCGAGGGCGTGGGGGGCGTCATCAGGTCGCGGGCCTGCTTCTCGATTTGGGCCTTGCGGGCGATCTTGATCGCGTAGACCGTGATGTACGAGATCGTGATCAGGGCCAGGGCGTACACAAACCTCGCCTTGGTCTCGCTGATCAGGATGCCCAGCAGGGCGAAGAGCGTCGCGAAGCCGTACAACGTCAGCACGGCGCCCTTGACCCCCAGCGCCCGCTTGAGCATGTGGTGCAGGTGGTCCGAGTCGGGGTCGGACATCTTCTTGCCCGCCATCTTGCGGCGCACGATCGCCAGGATCGTGTCGATGATGGGCAGCGCGAAGATCACAAGCCCCGCCAGCACCAGGAACGTCTGGCCCAGGTCGCCCAGCGTCAGGATGATGACGATGGTCGTGAATCCGAGCAGGAGCGAGCCGCAGTCGCCCAGGAAGATGGTCGCGGGGTTGAAGTTGTGGGGCAGGAATCCCAGGCACGCGCCCAGCAGGGCCATGCACAGGACGATGCGAGTCGTGTCCAGGCGCCCGTAGTCCACCATCGCCAGGCCCAGCGCCACCACGAGCAGGCCCGCGGCGGTGATCGCGGTCGTGCCCGTGAGCAGCCCGTCGAGCCCGTCGATCAGGTTGGACGCGTTGCACGCGCCCAGAACGAAGACGGCGATGACCGCCGTGCCCGCCCAGTAGATCAGGTCCACCTCGAGGTGGGAGCCGATGAACGGCACGTTGGTGCCCAGATCGAACACCCACGTCAGGTCCTGGTTGCCCATGAGCTTGCCCAGCGTGGGCGCCAGCACGCCCTGGGCGACCTTGACCCCGACATCGCCGTACGCCAGCGCCGCGGCCGCGAAGAGCTGCCCGCCCACCTTCACGCGGGGGGGGATGCCCATGACATCATCCAGCAGGCCGACGAGCATGATGACCGTGATGCCCAGAAGGATCCACGGCGGGACGCCCATGGGGTGCCCGCCGCTCTCCAGGTGCTCGGTCTGGTGGAACGTGATGAGGCCGCCGAAGCGGGGGTCGGTCGCGACGTAGCTGAACAGGATCGCGCCCATCAGCCCGAGGAAGACCGCCAGCCCGCCCAGGTAGGCGATGGGCATGCGGTGCATCTTGCGCTCGTCGGGGTGATCGACGACGCCGTTGGCGATGGCCATGCGCCGGATCAGCGGCGTGGTCAGCAGGGTGATCAGGAACGCGACGACCCCGACCGCCAGGTAGCCCTGGAAGATCTCGAGGCGCGACCACTCGGGCTTGCCCGCGATGCCCGCCAGGTCCGCCAGCTCCTGCTGGCGGGTGGCGAGCGACTGGATCTGGGTCCCGAGCGATTCGATCCGGTTGGCGATGCCGTCGGGCACGACCTGGTTGGGGGCGTTGAGGATGGGCACGGGGCTGGTCATGAGCCGCCCTCCGAGCCCAGCGACGCGCCCTTGCGGTGCGAGGCCGCGATGTCGCGGATGGTCTGCACGAGCGGGGTAGACGCGTCAAAGCCGACCGCCTCACGCACGCGCGTCAGGTCGGGTCGTCGGTGACGCAGGTCCTCGAACCCGCCCGGGTAGGCGTCGGAGTAGGGCACTGTCACGATCGTAGACTCGCTCCCCAGCGTTTCGATGACCAGCTCGCCCAGCTCCATGATCGTGATGGGCGAGTCTGAACCGACATTGAACACCCGCCCCGCGGCGCTGGGCTCGCCCAGCAGCCTGGGCAGCAGCTCGGTGACATCCCGCACGTCGCAGAAGCAGCGTGACTGCGAGCCGTCGCCGTAGACACGCAGGGGCTCGCCCGCGAGCGCGGCGCGGACGAAGCGGGGGACCACCATGCCGTAGTCGCCCAGCTGGCGGGGGCCAACGGTGTTGAAGAACCGGCACACCACCGCGGGCACGCGCCCCTCTCGGGCGTAGGCCAGGGCGAGGTACTCGTCGATGGCCTTGGAACAGGCGTAGGACCAGCGCGTCACGCTGGTCGGGCCGTAGAGGACGTCGTCCTCCTCGCTGAACAGCTCCTTGCCGGGCTTGCCGTACACCTCGGAGCTCGAGGCGATGAGGGTGGGGGCGCCGGTGATGCTGGCGAACCGGAGGAGCTGGGCCGTGAGATCCACGTTGGTCTCGATGGCGCGGACGGGCTCGTTCATGACCAGCTCGACCCCGACCGCCGCGGCCAGGTGGTAGATCCCGTCGAACCGCTCGCCCCGCAGCTCGTGCTCGAGCGCGAGCGACAGATCCCGCTCGATGAACTCGATGTGGTCCCGGACGGGCGCGAGGTTGGACGCGGCGCCCGTGGAAAGGTCATCGACCACGCAGACCCGCTCGCCCCGTTCGACGAGGCGCTCGACCAGGTGTGAGCCGATGAACCCCGCGCCCCCCGACACGAGGACACGCCCCGCGTTGGCGGGGCGTGTCTCAGTGGTCTTGCGTGAGCGTGTTGGCACGCCGGTCTCT